>JBGAOF010000239.1:0-2726 GCA_044221915.1 Solirubrobacterales bacterium | reverse complement strand
GTAATGGTCGCCGGGGACGTCGCTGCCCGAGCTGCCGAAACGCCAAGCCAGTGAAGCGTCGGCCTTACCTCCGAGGAGAACAATGCAGACAGAAACAGGCAAAGCAAGCAAGAGCCGGGTGTGGTTCGCCCTCGCCCTGATGGCCTTCATCGGCGCGGTGCTCATGCCGGCCGCGGCCTCGGCCTCCCCGACTCATTTCGTCAAGGTTTACAAGGTCGAAAAGCAGGTTGACCTGAACGGGGGCCAGTACGCGCACGAGCATGTCTACTGCAGCCCGGGCGACTACGCGGTGGACGGCATGTGGCGGGTTGACAACGTCGACCAGGCGAACCCGCAGATCGGTGTCTTCGGTGACATGCGCGATGTTTCTGTCACCCGCTCCTACAGCGACCTCCAGCAGGGCGGAGACGGCTCGAAATGGCATTTCGAGATGACCAACTACGCCGACGGCCGGGCCCAGCTCAAGATTTTCGCGACCTGTCTCGGCAGCAAGACCGTCGAGAACAGCCATCAGCACGCGATCAAGATCACACCGAAAAAGACCACGGCATGGTTCCCCGGCGGGGATTTCTCAAGCCCGGCCCTGAACTGCCAGCCGGGCAAGGAAATCGCGGTTGGCCCGGGGTTCAAGACCCTTACCGGCGGTCCGCTCTGGCTGAAGAGCTCCTACCCGGGCAACCCGCTGAGCTCATCCTGGCGCTGGAACTTCTCGGTCGCTGCACCGTCCTCGGTTGAGGTGAGCGTCCTCTGTCTCAGCCTGAAGACCGGGCCAACCTGGGGTCACACCCACAACCTGGGTGCCTATCTGAAACCAGGCTGGTGGCCGCTTGGGGCCCAGATCCTGAAGAAGAACAGGGTTCAGGAGAAGCAGGTGATCTGCAATGACGGCGCCCGGGCCATCGTCGGTGCCTTCGGAATCGCGCCCGGCTACCACGGCAAGATCCATTTCCTCGGGATGGATCCGAGGCCGAAATCCCGGGCTTTCAAGTTCTGGAACACCGATCCGGCTTCTGACTTGCCGATATACCTGTCGGCGATCTGCCTGAATAACCGGACCGGCCCCCAATCACCCTGAACGGGGCGGAGTCTGCGGTCCTTTGAGCGGGGCCGCGGACTTCCGGTTTCGCCAGGCCTGACGCATTGCGATCAGGACAGCTCCCGCCCCCACCGCGGCCTGGGCAGCCACCATTGCCCAGTTGAGGCTTGTGAGCCACTCCTCGCTATTCACCTGCCAGAAGAGGGAGTAGGAGCTCGCCGCAGCGACCGGGATAACCATCAGCAAGGCGACATCACGCAGCCGGAGCTGGCCGGCCATCCAGTCAATCGCGGTGAAGCCGACGCCGGAAGGTGGCGTCCAGCTCATCCCGGCCCAGACAAGCCCCAGGAGCGCAGCCAGCTTCACCGGAGCCCAGGGGATCGCCGGGAGGATTGCCACAGCGAAAAAGAGTCCGGTCACCGCGGCCAGCAGCAGGAGCGAGCGGCGGGTCGGGGTCCATCCGGCCGGGATGACCCTCGAGAGGAGCAGATGAGCTACGGCGAGAAGGGATCCTGTCAGCAACGCGTAGAGCGCGAACTCGACCGGCGCCAGCAGAGTCGGATCGAGGTTCATCCCGGCGATGTCGGCACTCGAGGGCGGCTCTGCCACTGACGAAGCCCGGGCCCAGATGCCCCACCAGAGCCCGAGGCCCAGCCCGGCCAGAGCGAGACGACGGACCCGCCTCTCAACCAGCCAGCGGTGAGTCAGATACCAGAGGCCTGTAAAAGTGACGATGCCGTGCCAGCCGGCGAACATGCTGGCCAGCAGGGGCAGCGGGCCGTCCTCATAGAGCACCGGCGTGAGCACCCCTTCGGTGATTAGTGCGTAGGCCGTCCCGGCCAGAACGACCTGGTGGATGCCGCCGGCGCGAAACCAGGCAAGCATCCAGACCGCTACCGAAGCGGGGAGGAGGTAGAAGGCGAGCAAGGCGAGGTTGGCGGAAGGGTCAAAGCCCGCCCAGAACCAGTAGATGCGTTCCGAGCCAAGAACCCCGACCGCAGCCGTGAGCAGGAGGAACGCGGCCAGCCGCAGTCGGGCGGCACCGGCCCCGCCGGACTGGCGGCCAGACCGTGGCCCGCCCGGGAGTCTCACGGTGCCAGGGTGGCCGGCGGGGCAAGGATTGCCAACCGGCTGCGCGGTGACGAGCGGCGCGGCCCAGATGTCTGCGGCCAGCATGGAAAAAACGAGGCATCGGGGACGAAACGCTTGATCAGGGTCGAAAACCCTTCCCGGGTCCTTGCCTCCGGGCACACCTTTCCGGATAGCGTCTGCAGGTTCCTGTATTCCCGCTTGCGCCGCCGCCAGTCATCTGCGTACTCGGTCTGGAACACCACCTTGCCGACCCTGACGAAGGGTTTCAGCCGGTCGCATTCCCGGAAGAAAAAGCACTCCTCGTTGAGGTTCCAGTCGAAGGCCGCCGCTGTGTGCATGTCGGTCACTTCGACGCCGTTCTTCATCCCCACGGAAAGCCCGCGGGCATGGGCCTGCCTTGCGACCTGCAGGTACCACGACTTCTCGGCCGCCCGGGTGATTCTCGGGCCAGGATTGTTCCCGATCGGGTTGTTCTGGTCGGGTTCGACCCCGTCGCAGCCGATCGCCGCGGCGAGCTTGAAGCGGGCCCAGATGATCGGCGCGAACTTGCGCCTCTGACCGGGACGGATGTCGAGCCAGTTTTCCTTCTCCCAGCCGG
>JBGAOF010000238.1:0-2729 GCA_044221915.1 Solirubrobacterales bacterium | reverse complement strand
TCTGGCAACCCTCCAGGAATTCCCGATCGCCGCGGTCCAGGCCCGGGGCGTCAAGCCCCTTCAACAACAGCAGCCCGGCGGCGGCGGCACCGACCGGCCCGGTGACTGCAACCAGATCCCCCGGACTGGCGCCGCCCCTTCCGGTCAGAGGGACCTCGTCCCCGACATGGGCGATGGCCGTGACGCTGAGAAAAAAGACCGGGGACGCGACGACATCACCGCCCGCCAGCTGGGAATCGAACTCCCGGGCCGCGGCCAGGAGACCGTCCGCGAGGCCGACGAGAAAGCCGTCCGGGGTGCCGGCCGGGACTCCGAGGGCAACCAGCAGCTCGGTTTCCGCCCCACCGGCGCCCATGGCGGCGAGATCCGAAACCGAGCTGGCCACAGCCTTGCGGGCAGCCTCCGCCGGGGGACGGCCGGGAAGAAAGTGGACCCCTTCCACCGCGGTGTCAACCGAAGTCACGATCCTGCCGGAACTGCGAATCACCGCCGCGTCGTCACCGATACCGGTTTCAAACCGGGCCGGCCTGTCGGCCCGCCCGGCGACCAGCCCGATCAGCTCAAACTCACTCAGGTCCATGGCTCTGACACTATTGCGTGGTCAGATGAGCGAGGAACCGAGGGAAACGGAAAAGCCCAGTCTGCTTCACCGGCTGGGGCACCTCGCCGCGACGATCGGCAAGACCGGGCCGAAGAAGAAATCGGTCCGCATCATCCTGCAGGGGTCGATCGCGCTGTTGATCTTCGCCTTCCTGGTCTTCACAGTCGTCTCGCAATGGTCGGAGTTGAAGCAGAAAGGCGTCGAGTTCGATCTGGTCTGGCTGCTCCCGGCGATCGCGATGATGCTGCTCTACTACGTTGGCGGAGCCACCGTCTGGGGCCTGATTCTCCGTTTCCTCGGCAGCCCGGTGCGACCCGCTGAAGCCCAGAAGATCTGGGCCCAGCCGCTTCTGGTCCGCTACATACCGGGAACGGTTCTCTTCCTGCTGGCCAGAATCCTGATGGCGGAGAAGGTTGGTGTCCAGCGTCGCGTGTCGACCGCCGGGATTGTCTACGAACAGGCCGCTTCAGTCGCCGGTGCCTTGACGATCGCCACCTGGTTTCTGATCGACCATCCCGACCTTCAGGACCAGGCCGCCCGCTGGCTGCCCCTGCTGGTCCTTCCGGCAATGGTACTGCTGCTGCATCCCCGGATCTTCGGACCGGTGTCGAGGAGGCTGCTCCACGCGCTGGGCCGCGAATCGCTGCCCCAGCTGATGTCGTTTCGGGGAGTGGTGACTGTCTACCTCTCGTACGTGCTTGTCTGGGCGATCATGGGGGTCGGGGTTTTCTTCGCCGCCCGGGCTGTCCATCACCTGAACCTCGACGACCTGGCGATCGTCGCCGCCTCACAGATGATCGGCTTTCTGGCCGCGGTCGTTTCAGCCGTCACACCCGCCGGGCTTGGCGTCCGGGACGCGGCTTTCGCCTGGGCGGTGAAGGCCGCCCTCCCCTCCGGCAGCTTTGGTGTCGGGGCGGTGATCGCGATCGCCGTGCGCGCAACCCAGACGGTGGTCGAGCTGGTTTACGTCGGGGCGGTCACGGCGATCACCCGACGCGAAGGCGACGAAGGCGAGTTTGAACTGGCCGAGGAGGCCGCGCGGGAGGCTGCCGCAACCGACCCCTGAGCAGGGCCGGGGTGGGCCGGGGGCGGGCCGGTGCCTAGCCGGGGGAAACGCCGCCGGTGGAAGCACCACCCGTGCTGCCGCCGGTGCTGCCGCCGGTCCCGCCGCCGGTACCGGCCGGATCCTGGCCGACGCCGGGTGCGTACGCGTCGTCCGGGCCGACCGTGCCCGTATCGGTGTTGCCGTCGGTTGTGTCGGTTCCGGTATCGGTGGTGCCGGTATCGGGTCCGTATTCACTTTGGGTGCCAGGCGAGACCGTGTAGCTGCCGCTGAAGTCGCCCCAATCCATCGTCTCGGACGGAATCGGGGTCTCCTCGCAGGGGACGCCCGCGTTGGAAAAGAAGCTGTTCCAGATGCTGGCCGGGGTGCCGCCGCCGTCCGAACCGGTACTGATGTCATTCGATTCCGGGTAGCCGATCCAGGTCGCTGCCGTGAGGTTCGGCTGGAAGCCGACAAACCAGGCGTCCACCTGATTGTCGGTGGTTCCGGTCTTGCCGGCCTGTCCCCCGCAGCCGGTGTAGGCGCCGGTGCCGGTGCCGCTGGTGATGTTGTCGTGCAGGATCCGGGTGATCTCATAGGCCTCTGCTTCCGAGAGGACCCGGACACCCTTCGTCTTGCTTGGCTCGTCCGTTTCCCCGTTGGGGAAAACGACTTTCTCGATCGCGGTTGGATCATGCCGCACGCCGCCGCTGGCAATGGTCGAATAGGCACCGGCCATCTCCAGCGGTGAGACGCCGATTGTCAGGCCGCCGAGCGTCTCGGCGGGATATCCATCCAGCTTGGTCTTGATCCCCATCTCATGGGCCATCTCGGCGATCTTGTCCGGACCGACATCCAGCGCCAGCTGGGCAAAGACGGAGTTGTCCGATGCCAGGGTTGCCTGGGCTACATCGATAGTGCCGCTGTATGAGTCGCCGTAGGTGTGGACTTCCCAGTGGCCGTAGACGGGATCATCTATGTAGAGCGGCTTGGACTCGTAGTAGGTGGTCCAGGGATCGATCCCCTCATGGATTGCGGTCGCCAGGGTAAAGACCTTGAAGGTCGAGCCTGGCTGGCGCTTGCCCT
>JBGAOF010000237.1:0-2731 GCA_044221915.1 Solirubrobacterales bacterium | reverse complement strand
CCCGAGCCGCCGGCGAGAACGATAAATTCTCCCTGGCCGACGGTCAGGTTGACCCCGTCCAGGGCCAGGCTGCGAGCCTCGGGAGAGCGGACTGGAAGCTCCTCCGTCTCAAGGGCGGCAGGGGTCGTCTGTCTGGCGACGCCGCTCATCGCCGACCCTTCCGCCAGGTGATTGTGCCGCCAGCCAGGAAGGCGGCTGCCGCGAAGACCGCAACAACGCCGGGCCGGTAACTGATTTCCGGGTAGGTTTCCATCCTTCCGGCTCCGGACCAGAGTTCCAGCAGCGCGACGATCAGCAGCAGGGTCCCGGCGAGCCAGAAGCGGCGGTCATACCTGGAGGGAGGGTCCCCGACCGCCGGCCGGCCGGAATCCTTGCCGTAGCCGCGAAATTCGAGAGTCGCGGCAACGTCAACCGCCCGGTCCAGCGAGCCAGCCAGCAGCCGGTGGGCCATGGCACCCCGGCCCACCGGTGAGGCACCAGGACCCCGCAGCGAGGCTGCCTCGCCGATCCGTGCGTAGTCGGTGGCGGCGAGGGGGACCAGGCGAGAGATCAGGCTCGCGGTCAGAGCAGAGCGGCGGGCTACACCGTGGACTGCCCGGAGGATCCGGTCGGGATCGACGCAGGCCGACCAGACCCCGATCACGACCATGGTCCCCATCGCCCTGAGCCCGATAATTGTTCCCGCGGCAACCGCTTCGGCGGTTACGTCCACCTGACCGAGAATCGGCCAGTCGCCCAGACGGGCCAGCACGGTCGCGCCTCGGCTGGTCACCAGGGCATTGACGACGACCATGGTCAGGGCGAGAAAGGCCCCCAGCTTCAGGGAGAACTTCACCGCCTGCCCGGCACCGCATCCGTAGCCGGCAATTGCGGCGCCGGCGGTGGCGGCAACCAGCACGAAGGGGTCAGAGGCGAAAAAGCAGACGAGCAGGTAGGCACCCAGATAGAGCGCAACCGGCGCCAGCGACGCCAACTGCAGGGTCGCACGACGGGGCTGATAGGCGATTGGCGAGAGCTTCTTCATGGGCGGTCGCTCAGGGTATTGGCAGCGATGAGATCTGGCCGTCACTCACCACCGCTGCGTATCTCCGTCCAAGGTCGGTCGCGTTGAGCGCGCCAGCTGCAAGCCGGACCCCGTCGGGGGTGAGACCGGTGACCAGCCAGACCGGCGGAGCATCGGCCTGGCGCATCGCGGCAACGAGCCCGACTTCCCCGCTGTAGACCCCTGCCACATTTCCGTGGTCATCCAGGCCCAGCAGGGACCTGGCCGAGCCTGGCGCGACCGATCCGAACCGCCCGAAGACCCCGCTTGAACCGGGTCCCTGTGCCAGCCGCCGGCCTTCCGGACTGTCCTTGAGGTCATCCCAGGTACCGACCAGCAGCCGCATGTTCTCGCCGGTGTCATTCAATTCGGCACCGTCTTCCTCGAGCTGATTGCGCACCATGCCGCAGGTGGAGGGCTCACCGGAACAGTCGATCTCAACTCCCCACCCTCTTTCGTCGTAGCCGGTCGTGAAAGGGGCTGGGTAGGCACCCACCACCGCGCCGACCTCCATGGCGTCGGTCCAGTCCCGGTAATCCCACCAGACGAGGTCACCACCGCGGACAGGAAACTGGGCCGAACCGCGCTCGGCGACGACACCGTTCACCGAGTAGAACCAGTCCGACCTGCGGCCTGCCTCGGTTCCACCGGCTATTCCATCAACCGACTGGACGTACTCCCCTCCGTAGGAGGTTTCAAGGTCGGCATTTCCGTCCAGCAGACTCATCGCGTCGCTGGATTCACTGACCGCCACCTCCGGGTTGGCAACCAGGACTTCCCGTCCGTAATCACGGGTGACCAGCAGGCCGGCATCCCCCATGTCCTTGCCGGGACCGAGACCGCAACCAGCCAGGACCAGGCCAGTCAGGAAAATTGCCGCCAGACCGGCAGCCCGGGCGATCTTCTCCCCGGGCCACCGGCCGGCGGCCGTGTTCGACTTCGCTTTCGGGTTACCGGCGAATCGAGACACTGATCCGGTTTGACGGGATCAGGCTGCCCAGCCGGGCAACGAGACGCGTCTTCTTGCCGATGGTCAGTGTCGTGTAGCCCTGCGCGTCGGTCAGCGCACCCTCGGCACCGCTGACCCTCGCACCTTCAACCGGTGTGCGTCGGCCGGAACCGTCGACCGAGAAAACGCGGACTTTCGCCTTCGCGCCGCGCCTGACCTGTGCGGGCGCATTCAACTGGAGCGAATCCGGTGTCGTGTCTTCCCATGACTTCGCGAGGTAGAGCAGGACCGAATCGCCCCGCTTCAACTTGAGGCCCTCGGCGCCGGTCATCGAGTCCTTGTAGTTGTGGCGGAGAACCCACCATTGCTTGCCCGCTGCCATGTTCCCCCCGATTCCGCAGATTCCGAAGCCGTAGTCGCTGTCGGATATCTTCAACGGCCGCAATGCCGCGAACTGCTGCGAGGCCTGGTACAGCAGCCCGATGCCGGTGGCACCTGCCACCGTGCGGGCCGGGCCGAGACGACCACCCAGGCTCGGGCAGGTCGAGGTCGCCTTGATTTTCGCCGTGCCGGTCCTGACCGTTCCGTCAAAGACAATGTTGCCCTTGAAGGTCGAGACCCGGAGATTGACCGGGATCTTCGAGGCGGCAGCCGCCGGCTGGACCGCCAGACCCAGCGTCATCGCCAGAGCGAGCAGCAGCCCGATGGCCGGTTTCGTGATTCGATTTTTCATTTGTTCC
>JBGAOF010000236.1:0-2731 GCA_044221915.1 Solirubrobacterales bacterium | reverse complement strand
CACCCCGGGTCACGCCATCCTTTCCTCCAACACTTCCGCCCTTTCGATTTCCGAGATCGGTGAGGCGACGCTGCGTCCCGACAAGGTTGTCGGTTTCCATTTCTTCTACCCGGCTTCGGTCATGCCTCTGATCGAGGTGATCATCGGTGATGACACTTCGCCGGAAACCGCCCAGACCGCATCCAACTTCGGTCAGGCCATCGGCAAGCAGCCGATCACCTGTGGCGAGGTGCCCGGTTTCGTCGTCAACCGCATCCTCAACTCCGCGGTCGGCGAGATCTGGCGCGCCCAAGAGGAACGCGGCCTTTCGATCAAGAAGATCGACGAAGGTGTCGGGGCCGCGAACGTCGCCCCGATGGGCCCGTTCATCCTGGTTGATCTGCTCGGTCTCGACACGGTCTTCCACGTCGCCGAGCACCTCAACGATTCCTACGGTGACCGTTTCTACGTCCACCAGGGAATGAAGCAGCTGGTCGCCGACGGCAAGCTCGGTGCGAAAACCGGTGGCGAGGGCCTTTACAAGGACGGCGAGCCGAATGTCCCCGGTGACGCTGATGCGGACGCCCAGGAGCTGGCCGACCTCTTCCTCGGCAAGGCGCTGGTCGAGGCCTGCCTGATCCTCGAAGAGGGTGTCTGCTCGGTCCGTGACATCGACGTCGGAATGATGGCCGGAGCCGGGCTCGACCCTCGCCGCGGGCTCTTCCCGCCTTTCTGGAAGGCCGACATCGAAGGCCTCGACGTTTCGCTGGAGCGGATCGAGAAACTGAACGAGAAGTACGGGGACGAGCGTTTCCCGGTCCCGGTCACCCTCAAGCGCCTGGTCGCCCAGGGCCGTCTCGGTTTCAATTCCGGCCAGGGCTTCTACCCCTACCCGCAGGTCGACGAGGGTGATCAGCCCGAAAAGGTGAAGCTGGAAACCCGCGGTGACGTGGCGATCGCATGGCTGGCAAATCCGCCGATGAACGCGATCTCGCCCCAGGTGATCGAGGATCTCGGAACGGTCTGGGAGAAGGTGAATGCCAACCCGGAGATCGGCGCGATGGTGATCGCCTCGACCATGCCGATCGTTTTCTCGGCCGGGGCCGACATCAAGGCCTTCACCCAGATGGACACCGAGGGCGGTGCCGCGCTGATCAACAACGGCCACGAGTTGCTGAAGAGCTTCGGCGAGGGCCGGGTCGCGACGATCGCAGCGGTGAACTCGCTGGCCTTTGGCGGCGGCTGTGAGCTGGCGATGGCCTGTGATTTCCGGGTCGCCGCGGAATCGGCCGTCTTTGGCCAGCCCGAGATCAAGCTCGGCATCATCCCCGGCTTCGGCGGCACCCAGCGCCTGCCGCGGCTGGTCGGCTGGAGCAAGGCCCTGGAGATGAACGCAATCGGTGACCCGATCTCCTCGCTCGACGCATTGGAGTCAGGCTTGGTCAGCGAGGTTGTCCCTGACCAGGAGCTCTTCGATGTCGCTTTGAACTGGGCCCGGCGGCTGGCCGGGCAGGCTCCGCTGGCGATCGAGCAGGTCAAGCAGGTCTCCTTCCGCGGCGGTGACCCCGACGCCGGCATCGACGCCGAGAAGCAGGGCTTCGCGGCCGTGTTCTTCAGTGAGGACGGCAAGGAGGGCATCAGCGCCTTCCTCGGCAAGCGCAAGGCGAACTGGCAGGGCAAGTAGCCCGACGCCCGGCCCGGCAGTCCCGGATGGGGCCGTCGGGCCGGGCCGTAGTTCAACCGGCCGGGTTGCCGGTACCGTCAGGGCCTGGATCAGGTCCGGATCAGGCCTGGATCAGGTCCGGATCAGGCCTGGATCAGGTCCGGATCAGGCCTGGATCAGGCCTGGATCAGGTCCGGACGACCTTTATCCGGTAGGCGGAGCTGTCACCCATCTGGGTGCTTGCCGGGGCGATGGAAAGCCAGATGGACTGGGCTTTCTTCTTCGTGTTCCGGATTACAATGCCCTCCGTTTTCGGGTAGGGACGGTTGGACCGGACAATCAGGTTCCGTCCCGGCTTCGAGATCGTCTTCGCCCCGGGCCTCAGCGCCGAGAGGGTGACATCGCCTTCGTACTGGGCCACGTGGACAACGATCCTCGCCCGGGCGGGGATCTTGACCCGGTAGACATCGGCCGGATCCTTTGCCCGGGAGAGGCTGCCTTCCGTGGTCGTGCGCTTGCCCTTGCCGGGCTTCCAGAGCGGGGCGCCGGGAGATGAAAGCAGAGTCCCGTTGATCCACTGGATGTCATCGTTCGGCTCGAAACTGTCCCGTAACGGAGCCGGGCCGGTCAGACTCTTCTCGATGTTCAGCAGCCCCGCACCGTATTGACGGTCCCGGCCGGGGCTCCCGAGATCGGTTGCGGAATTCACGAGCAGCCGGGAAACCTGGAGGGCATCGAGTTCGGGTCTTGTCTGCCGGAGCCACGCCGCAGCCGCGGAAACCATTGGCGCCGAAAAACTGGTTCCGTTGAGGCCAGCCCATCCCCGAACGGTTCCATCTGGCGATGCCGTCACGGTGGGAGCAAGAACCCCGGCTCCCGGTGCGGTGATGTCCACGGCGTTGTTTCTGGTCGAGAACGATGCCACCACGGATTCGCTGTCCACGGCACCGACGGCGAGAACATGCGGATCGGAGGCAGGCCGCATGGCAGCGTTGCCTGTCGCTCCCGAGTTACCGGCCGAAGCGACCGGGATCGCCCCCTTATTCTCATCGTACTGGGTTTCCTAGAAATGAGTGAAACAGGCATTGG
>JBGAOF010000235.1:0-2733 GCA_044221915.1 Solirubrobacterales bacterium | reverse complement strand
GTTGCGAACGGGTGGCCGGCATTGGCGAGGCGGACCGTGATGTCCTCGAGCGTCTGCTCGATCACCCGGGGGATTCCGGCGAAGGAGATCTTCCGGTCCAGAAAGGCCGCTACTGCCACTTCGTCGGCAGCGTTGAGTACGCAGGGGGAGATTCCGCCCGCCTCGCCGGCCTCGCGGGCCAGGGCCAGGCAGCGGAAGGTCCGCGGGTCCGGCTCCTCGAAGTCGAGCCTGCCTACCTGCGCGAGATCGAGTGTTTCGACTGGCACGGCGGCCCGAGAGGGCCAGGTCAAGGCGAATGAAATCGGGACTCTCATGTCGGGGTAGCCGAGGTGGGCCAGGGTGGCCCCGTCGTGAAGATCGATCAGCGAATGGACGATCGATTGGGGATGCACGACCACCGCGATCTGGTCGTAAGGCAGCCCGAAAAGGTGGTGGGCCTCGATCATCTCGAATCCCTTGTTCATCAGGGTCGCGGAATCAATGGTGATTCGGCCCCCCATCGCCCAGGTGGGATGGGCGAGCGCCTCCTCGACGGAAATTCCCGTCAGGTCGGTGCGTCCCCGGAATGGCCCCCCCGAGGCGGTCAGCACGATTCGTTGAACGGCATCGGCCGGCTGACCCTCCATCAGTTGGAAAAGAGCCGAATGTTCCGAATCAACCGGCAGCAGCCGGGCCCCGGAAGCTTCGGCAAGGGCGGTGACGAGCTCGCCCCCGATAACCAGGCTTTCCTTGTTGGCGAGGGCGACGTCGATGCCCTGGCTCAGGGCGGCGATGGTCGGGCCGAGACCGGCAGCCCCGACGATGCCGTTGAGGACGATGTCGGGCTCGGTCAGACCGATCAGCTGGCGGGCAGCTTCTTCCCCGGCCAGGACGTTGCCGTCGAATTCCTTCGCGGCTTCCCCGGCTGCCTGCCGGTCCGCCACCGCGATCGCTTCGACTCCCGAGCCGCGGGCTGCCGCCACCGCGGTCCGCCAGTCCCGGCCGACCGCCAGCCCGGCGACTTCAAGGTCATCATGGCCGGTGACGATCTCGAGCGCCTGGGTGCCGATCGAGCCGGTGGCCCCGAGTATCAGGACACGCTTCATCAGTAGACCAGGGCAACCGAGACGTAATACCCGACCACAATCGTGAAGAAGACGGCGTCCAGCCGGTCCAGCAACCCGCCGTGGGGGCCAAAGAGGGTTCCGGTGTCCTTGGCGCGGAGGTCGCGCTTGATCATCGATTCGAACAGGTCACCGACCGGTGCGATAGCGGCCACCGCGGCCCCCAGGATCAGGGCGTCCGCCCCGGAAAGCCAGTCCTGGTAGAGGCCGGCACACCAGACCCCGAGCACGCCGATCAGAAATCCGCCGATCAGGCCCTCGATGGTCTTGTTGGGCGAGAGGCTCGGGGCGAAGCGGTGCGTGCCGAACATCCGCCCGACCGCATAGGCGCCGGTGTCGCAGGCGAAGGTCCCGACCAGCACATTGACCAGCAGAGCGGCTCCGTGATCGGGCAACTCACGCAGGAGGACCGCATGCGCCAGCGGGATCCCGATCCAGAATGTTCCCAGCAGGGTGACGGCTATCGATCCGGTGACCCGGTCACGATCCTGGCGCCGGGCCGCGGCGACAAACACGAGCAGGAAAGGAACCGCCAGGAACATCAGAATGTTGAACTGGCTACCCAGCCACGAAGCACCGACGATTCCGGCCAGGGCGAGATAGGCCGGGACCGCGAAGGGCCGGTATTCACGGGCCATCTGAAAGAACTCTCGCAGCCCGAGACAGCCGAAAACCACCAGGGCACCGGCAAACCAGGGGCCCCCGAGCACGATGATCGTGATCGCCACGATGATCCACGGGATCGCGACCAGGACCCGTTTGGCGGTCTCCCCTCTCATTCGGCTTCCCTGGTTCCGAAACGGCGCTGGCGGTTGCCGTATTCACTGAGGGCAGCAGCAAACGCCTCACGACTGAAATCCGGCCAGAGCTCATCGCTGAAGACGAACTCCGAGTAGGCACATTGCCACAGCAGATAGTTGGAAATCCTCTGCTCCCCGCTGGTCCGGATCAGCAGTTCCGGGTCATGCATTTCCGGCGCGTAGAGACACTGCTGGAACTCGGCCTCGGTGCTTCCGTTGAACTTGCGGGCTGCATCGATGATTTCCGCACGGCCACCGTAGTTGAAAGCGATGAAAAAAGTGATGGTGTCGTTGGCCCGGGTGAGCTGTTCGGCTTCGTCCATCTGAGCCAGCAGCTTCGGGGAGACACCCTCCCGTCGCCCGATGAAGCGCATCCGCACTCCCTCCTCATGGAGTTCCGGGGTCTCGTTGACAATCCGTTGCGAGAACATCTCCATCAGGGCCGAGACCTCCTCCGGAGAGCGCGACCAGTTCTCGGTCGAAAACGAGAAAACCGTCAGCTCGCGGATGCCGAATTCGACCGCATCCCGAAGTCTCGCCTTGACAACGTCGGCACCGGCCCGGTGACCTTCACGGACCGGCAGTCCCCGGCTCTGGGCCCAGCGACCGTTGCCGTCGGTGATGATGGCTACGTATCGGGGTGCCTTCACACCTCGAGGATCTCTTCTTCCTTGCCCTTCAGCATGGAATCGATCTCGGCGGTCGCGCCGTCCTCGTCATTGAACCGCTTCGAAAGCAGACGAAGAACCGCCAGTTCCGACTCGGAGAACGTGACCGACCGCGTGTCCATGACCGCGCGGACGTTAACACCGGCGCGCCGGGCTTTCTCT
>JBGAOF010000234.1:0-2751 GCA_044221915.1 Solirubrobacterales bacterium | reverse complement strand
AGGCGGGGCCGCTTCACGTCGGGGTCAGGCCGCGTCGTTGCTCGCACTCTTCTTGACGCTGCGCTTGAGGTCCCGGGTGCTGGGGGTGCTGTCGGAACTGTCGGCCGACTGCTTGGCCGAAGTGCTCTGCGCCGACGTGTCGGCGGTTGACTTGTCCGCGGTGGACGTTTCCGACGTGACGGCATCGGAGGCCGCCTTCTTGTTCGACTTCTTGAACAGGTTGCCCCGGATCGTCTTACCGAGGTTGGACACCTTCTCCTTGACCTGGGTGCCGCCGTCCTTGAGGGCGGCCGCGAGCTTGCTGCCCGGGGGGTTCCGCTTGACCGCGGGGCCCTCGTCGGCCTTGCTCAGGGCGGTCAGGGTGTCATCTGCGGATTCCTTGACCTTCAGCTGATCGGCCGGGTCGGAGGCATCCGGGTCGGCCGCGGGGGCGGTCAGCTCGGATTTGGCCGACAGGTCCACCGTCGGGGTCTCCGGGTCTGCCAACGAGGCGGGCAGCTCCGCCGGGCCCTGCGGGGCCGCCAGCGCGGCCGGGGACTCCAGGATGTCCGGCGCCGACGGGAGTTCCATCTCGTCGAGCGGGTTGCCCGTGCCGTCCCAGCCGAGCGCACCCGAGACCATCTGGGACAGGTTGACCAGGGCGCCGATCGGGCCGACGGGCTTTCCGGGGATGTCGAGCTTGCCGCCGAAGAGGCCGACGCTGAGACCCAACGAGTTGAAGATCGAACCGCCGATGCCCTGGTCGTACTCGAGCGCCGGCTCCCCTCCTTCCGGGCCCAGCGCGGTGCCGCCCGGTGTGAGCAGGCCGCCGAAGGCCAGGCTCAACGAATCGATACTGATGCCCTCCGGCATTGGCAGGGCGCCGGAGATCACCGGCAGCAGCCCATCGAGGTTCAGCGTGGCACCGTTGAAGAAGGCGCCGGCCGCGTTTGCCGGCATGGCCACCAGTTCCTGCAGCCCGGCCACCGGGTCCTCGGCGTCTGCCAGCGCCGCAAAACTGTTGGCGATCGCCACCAGCGGGCTGATGACCGGCCCGACCGAGCCGATGAGCACCCCACTGAGCGGCGAGGCCAGGAAGTTGACCGCCTGGGTGATCAGCCCGGTCGTGGTCGGATCCCCCTCCGGAAGGAACATCGGCAGCAGTGCCGCGAATACTGCGTGAAATGCGTCGTTGCTCTGCGTGAGCGGATCCATCGTCTCCGGATCGGGCTTGACGCCCAGGAACGTGGCGGTTTCGAACGCCTTCTGCAGGTTGTCGCCGACCTGGGTGGCGATGTCCGTGATGCTGGCCGGATCGTCAAGCACCTGACTCAGGTGGGCGAGCTGGTTGACGATCAGCTGCTGCAGCACCGGCCCGGGCCCCTGGAAGAAGGTCTGGCCGAGGACCGTGGCATTGGCGGAGGACTCGTTGATGAGGTCCGTCCACGGGCCGATCGGGTCGACGGCCGCGGACAGTGCGACCTGTTGCTGTGAAACAGCTATGTCGGTTGGCGGCGGCGCCACCGGCGTGACGGCGATCAGGCTGGCACCCACCAGGGCTTCCCCGGCGGTCGTGTACGGGCGGATTCTCGATTCCATCTCAGGCTCCTAGTGACGTGGACAACAACTCACGTAGATGGAGTTACCTAAGAGTTACCTGAATGATTGCTGATTCAAACAATTTGTTTGAAAACGGAAGGATTTCGTCGCGGGAGGGCCTAAAAGCAACGTTCATAATGGTCAAAGCGCTTCACAGAGCACCATCCCGCGGTCACCCCTGAGTGATCGCGCAGAGAGATGGTTCGACGCGGGCTGAGAAACTCCTGAGTGTGACTGGAACGGTGAAGCTAGTTGCTTTCGCAAGCAACTACTATTTGGGCGCACATGTCCAGACCCCGACGGGGTGTCGGCACCGGATCGCCGGCGCCGATCGAGGTGCCCTGTGACGGCCTTGCGCTGACGAGGTGCCACGGCATTCGCCATCCCCTCAGGGCCGCTCAGGGTGGCCGAATTTCCGATCCCGACCCAGCGTGCCGCCGCTTAGGCTGGCCGGGTGACCGCACAATCACAGCTCAACGGTCTGGTGATTCTGTACGCCTACCTGCAGCGGATCTTCGTGAACGACATGGTGCTCGCCACGATCCCCGGGGATCCGCCGCGGCTGCCGGCACCAGACACAGCCAACCTGCTGGACCGGACCTCCGCCGCGATCGGGCGATGTGACCCGAGGGCCGGGCTTCCCGCCGACACCGTCGTCGACATGGACGCGGTGCTCGCAGCGGCCTCCGACGCGATGGCCGCCCGGGTGGCCCGGCCCAATGCTCCGCAACGGGAGCGGATCGCGGCGATCGCTGGTGACCGCTTCCACCACCGGCACCTCGTCGAGGGCCTGGTGTTCTGGGGCGACCGATATCAGCCCGAGACCGCCGACCGGTACCGGCAGCAGCTCCTCTCCACCCGCGCCGCGGCCCAGGACCTGACGGCGCTGGTCGCGCGCGCCGCCGACGGTCCACTGCCCGCCAGCGATCTGGCGCAGATCGACACCTGGTATGAGTCCGTGGTCGCGACGGCCGGAAACATCCCCAAGGATCTCGCGTTGATTGCCCGCCTCATCCACAGTCAGCCCTGATCACCCAGCACCTTCACAGCGCCGCACAGTGAGTCCCATGCTGGACACCATCCTGACGATCGTTGGGTTCGTCACCGTCTCGGCCGGGGGCAAGCCGTCGCTGAGCGGCTGACTGCCCCCCGACAACAGGTCCGTTAGGGTCG
>JBGAOF010000233.1:0-2759 GCA_044221915.1 Solirubrobacterales bacterium | reverse complement strand
GGTGTGGAGTTGTGAACAGGCCGACCGCATTGCTCTTCACGCATTCGCATGCCAGCGGCATGGAACGGGCCGTCGAGGTGGCCCGGTCTGCGGCGAGCCGCCACGGCTGGGAGTTGCTGCCGAGCGATGAGGCAGACAACGCTGAGGCATCTCTTTTCATCGTGTTGGGCGGCGACGGGACGATCCTCCACGCCCTGCGCCGGTCGATTGGATCCAGGGTCCCCGTTTTCGGGATCAACTTCGGCCGGGTGGGGTTCCTGGCCGGGGTCGAGGAAGATCAGATCGAGCTCGGTCTCGACCGGGCTTTCGCCGGTGAGTTCGAGACCCTGGACCTGCCGGGGCTGGATGTCACAGCGAACGGAGAAACCCAGGTCGCCCTCAACGACGTCAGCTTCAGCCGCCGGCCCCGGAGCGGGGTGGCGGAACTCAGCTACCGGATTGCTGGCGAGGAGGTCGGCCACGTCCGATGCGACGGTCTGGTTGCTTCTACGGCGACCGGGTCGACCGGCTACAACCTTGCCAACCACGGACCGATTCTGGCCTGGGGCGTGGCCGGCTACGTGGTCAGCTACATAGCTCCGCACACCCTGACCGCAAGGGCGCTGGTGGTCGCTCCGGGTGACGTTCTGCACGTCGTGAACCACGGTGGAAGGGATGGGGTGGACATCGCCGTTGACGGAGTGCCGGTCGGTGAACTGAGCCCGCCGGCCGAGGCGGAGGTCCGCTACCGGCCGGAGGTGGCCAGCCTGGCCCAGCTTCCGGGCTCGAACTTCTACCACCGGATCAGGGAGAAATTCGGCCACCTGGCCGTGTAGCCCGGGGGCCTTGACGTCCCGGGCGAACATTTGTTCGTCCGACGGAGCCGCTAGAAATCGTTGTGATGCTGCGTGAATTGAGGATCGAGAACCTCTTGCTGATCGAACGGGCCGAATTGAGATTGGGCCCGGGCCTCAATGTGCTCACCGGTGAGACCGGTGCAGGCAAGACCGTGCTGGCTCATTCCCTCGACCTGCTGATGGGCGGCAAGGCGAGGAAGTCAATCGTCCGCAGTGGGGCGCCGGAGGCCTGGGTCGAGGGGGTTTTCGACCTGCCGCCGGAATGGAATGAGGACGGGGAACTGACGGAGATCCTGGACCGGGTACCGGCCGGCAGCAACGAGGTTGTGCTCGGGAGGCGGGTCTCCGGTTCCGGTCGGACATCGGCTTTCATCGGTGGCCGGAGCGCAAGCGCCGCCGACCTGCAGTTGCTGGCTTCCCGGCTGATCGCTTTCTACGGGCAGCACGAACATCGCCGGCTGACGATCGGGGCAACCCAGCTGGCCATGGTCGACCGGGCCGGCGGGCTGGCCCAGCAGCAGCTCCTCGGTGACTACGCGGAAATCTGGAAACGCCACCGGCAGCTTTGCCGGGAGCTCGCGCAGTTGCGGGACCGGGATCTGGCCCGGGAACGCGATCTGGATCTCCACCGGTTTGAACTTGGTGAGATCGAGGCTGCCGCTCTGGAAGAGGACGAAAAGGATTGTCTGGTCGCCGAGCGGGATCGCTTGCGGCACGCCGAAGGCCTGCGGGAGGCGGCGGGCAAGGCGGCCATTCGTCTCAACGGCATCGATCAGGCCGAAGGTGTGAGCGGTCTTCTGGCCGGAGCGCAGGAGTCACTCTCTTCTGCCCACGGCGTCGATCGGGAGCTGGATGCCCTGGCGGACCGGGTCGGGAGCCTGGCGCTGGAGGCGGAAGATGTGGCCGTCGAACTGAGCCGTTATCTGGGCGAAATTGAGGAACTCGAACGGGCCGCCGAGGCTCTGAGTAAAGCGAGGGAAAAGGCGGCGGGTGAACTGGCCACAAGGATCTCGGCGGACCTGGAGGAGCTGGCGATGCCCGGGGCAAGGCTGACCATCAACCTGTCGCCGCATGAGTCCGGCCCGGGGCCGTCGGGCTCTGAGTCGGCCGAATTCATGCTGGCCGCAAACGCCGGGGTCGAACCCAGTCCGCTGCGGGACACCGCCTCTGGCGGCGAGCTCTCCCGGGTGATGCTCGCCCTGGCAGCAAGCGGGGCGGGAGACCACCGGACCCTGGTCTTCGACGAAATTGACGCCGGGATCGGCGGCAATACAGCGGCGGCGGTCGGGGACCGCCTGAAGAAAGCCGGAGAGGGCGGGCAGGTACTGGCCATCACCCATCTTCCCCAGGTGGCGAGCCGGGCGGCCACCCATTTCAGCATCGAGAAGGACTCCGGGGCGGCCGTGGCTACCACAACGGTGACCGCGATCGAAGGTGAGGAAATCGTGCGGGAGATCCGGCGGATGATGGGTGCCGGGGAGGGTGACGAAACGGCCACCCGGCACGCAAGGGAACTGGTTCACGCGAACCGGTAGTTGGCCGGGAGCTTCCAACCGGGCGGCTGCCATTACCCTCAAGGGATGGACGCGGCGACAAGGCAGCCCTCGGGAGGGCAGACGGGGACCCCGGCACGGCAGGGTGAGGATTCCGGCGCGACAAACGAAGGCCCGGTCCGCAAGGGCAGAAAGACCAAGGATCTGGTCAAGACCCTGACCGAAGGTGATATTGCGGTCATCGGCCACCGAAATATCGATCGGATCGCGGCCGAGGACCTGGTGGCCACCGGGATCAAAGTGGTCCTGAATGACCAGTCATCCTCGGATGACCGGTACCCGAACCGGGGCCCCCTGATACTGGTCGAAGCCGGGGTCAGACTGATCGACTTCCCCGACCAGGACCTGTTCGAGCTCCTCGTCGAGGGGG
>JBGAOF010000232.1:0-2851 GCA_044221915.1 Solirubrobacterales bacterium | reverse complement strand
ACTCGCGTTCTGGTGCCGGATCCAGCGGTTGACCGCGGAGCGAGTCAGATTCGCCCTGGCGGAGGCATACCTGGAGCCGGCCTTGAACCCGACCGGGGTCAGGGTTCCGAGCAGAACCCGCAGATGGAACCTGTTCATGCCCGTAACCAGGCGGGCCAGGCCGTCGATGATCTCCCCGGCCCCCGCCGAGGTCTGACCGATGTCGTTGACTCCGAGCAGAACGATCACCGTCCGGGCGCCGGGGATGTCAACCACATCGCGCCGGTACCTGGCCAATGCGCTCGGGCCAAAGGCCGGCATCAGGCCGGGGGTCAGGAGCCGGTTGCCGGCCATCCCCCCGTTGACCACATTGAGTCGTCGGAGGGACTTCCGCTTTTCGAGTCGCCGGGCCAGAAAGGCCGGATAGCTCTCGTCGGTGTCCGTACCCGCCAGCACGCCGGTATCCAGCAGCAGGTCCCCCTGGGATCCCTCGGTAATCGAATCTCCAAAAGTAACCACCGACCCGGCCCGACTCTTCGTGAAGGCGTCAACACCGGCGACGACGAATCTGGTGGTGGTTGACTCGGTGAAGCTCCCACCATCCCCCACCGCAGTCTGGTCACCGGCCTCAGCCGGGGCAATGTAGGAAGTCTGGCGGCCTCCGATGTGCCGGGTCAGGGCCAGGTTCGAATCGGGGTCGATGTAGATGCTCACGGCGAGCTTCCTGAACGCCTTCGCTCTCATGTTCACCGGATCGCTAATCACCTGCCGACCGGCCGGGATGGTCACCGAGGCGCGACCGCCGAAACGCAACCGGTGGAGAGTCTCCGGCCGGACCGACGCACCCGACCATGCTTCCGCGATCGACGAAGCGGAAATCCGGAGGCCTTCCAGCCCGAAAGTGTTCGAGAGCCGCACCCTGATCTTCGAGCCGCTTCCCAGGGGAGTCAGCAGGGTCCGGCTTGTCTGACCCGGCAGGGCCCGGGAAGTGGATGATGCATCGCCCGGACTGGCCGCCCAGACACCCGCCCAATGGCCTGCCCTGCACTCCCCGGTTCCCGCGGTCCTGCCCTGGCCGGGCTTGCCACTTACAGCCGACGGCATCCCCGCAGAAAATGCAGCAAGCAGGATCGTTGCAGCGACGGCTGGCCGCCTCACTTGTCGCTCCCTTTGGCCGGTGTCATTCCGAACTCTGTGCCGGACCCTAGCGAAACAGGGCACGACAGTTCACCTGAACCGTCCGGGCCTGCGATGCGGCCAACTACTGAAATACGGGAAACCCGGCCCGTCTTGTGGTTTGCTGCCAATGTGATGGCGTCAGTTGAAGAGACCGATGTGGTGATTGTCGGGGCCGGAATCTCCGGGATCGCAATGGCTCGGCAAATCGCCGCCGACCACCCCGGACTGAGCTACATCGTGCTGGAATCTCGCGAACGGATCGGTGGCACCTGGGAT
This sequence comes from Solirubrobacterales bacterium, assembly GCA_044221915.1. Classification (GTDB taxonomy): domain Bacteria; phylum Actinomycetota; class Thermoleophilia; order Solirubrobacterales; family 70-9; genus 67-14. The sequence goes on along the minus strand of JBGAOF010000232.1, from coordinate 1,417 downwards.
CTATTCCGCTACCCGGGAATCCGCTCCGACTCCGGCATGGGCACCTTCTCCTATTCGTTTCGGCCCTGGACCGGAAACCGTCATTTTGGCAGCGGCACCGAGATCCGCGAATACCTTGAAGAGACCGCGGCCGAATACGGGATCGACCGTCACATCCGCTTCGGCCAGCGGGTGCTGGCCGCTGACTGGGAAAGCGAAACCAGCCGCTGGACCGTCACCTGCCAGGGACCGGACTCGGAACAGCAGATCCGCTGCCGCTTTCTGGTCGGCTGCACCGGTTATTACCGTTACGACCGGGGCTACACCCCCCAATTCGAGGGCGAGGAGAACTTCGCCGGGGATCTCTTTCACGCCCAGCACTGGCCCGAGGGTCTGGAGGTCCGGGACCGGAACGTGGTGGTGGTCGGCAGCGGCGCCACCGCGATCACCGTGGTCCCGGCCCTGACCGAGGCCGGCGCCCGGGTGACCATGCTCCAGCGCTCCCCCACCTATGTGGTGTCGGTGCCCAACCACGACAGCGTCGGCGAGCTGTTGCGCCGTTTCCTTTCCCGGCGCCGGGCTGCCTGGCTGGTGCGCTGGGTCGGCGTGCTTACCGAGATCGTCCAGTTCCAGATGGCTCGCCGGTTTCCTGATTTCACCCGCCGGCTGTTCATCAGCGGAGCCCGCAAGCAATTGCCTGAGGGATTCGACAAGCGGCACCTGAACCCCCGCTACGACCCATGGATCCAGCGGGTCTGTTTCGCGCCGGACGGGGACTATTTCGCCGCAATCTCGTCCGGGGAGGCACGGATCGAAACCGGCAACATCGAGAGGATCGACCGCGACCGGATCCATCTCCGGGAAGGGGGTGAGGTCGAAGCGGATGTAATCGTGAAGGCGACCGGCCTCGACCTGCTGATCTTCGGGGAGATCAAGATGACGGTTGACGGACGACCGGTCAATCCGCCTGATCACCTCGTCTACAAGGGCGCGATGCTCTCCGGCGTGCCGAACTTCGTTTTCGTGGTCGGCTACACCAACGCCTCCTGGACACTCAAGTCAGAGCTGATCGCCCGGTTCGCCAGCCGTTTCATCGCCACCGTCGAGAGGCGCGGGGCAGGCGGCGGCACCCCGATCGCCCCGGCCGGGCCGATCCGGACCACCCCCTTGCTCAACCTGGAGTCCGGCTACATCCAGCGGGCCACCGACCGGCTCCCGCTGGCCGGGGACAAGTCGCCCTGGACCCTCCATATGAACTACTTCGCCGACCGCCGGGAACTGCTCCGGGGCGACCTCGAGGACGGCGCGATCCACTTCGACTGATCCAGGCCGGGGCTCCCGGCCGGTTCTTTCTTTCAGGGAGTTTCGACAGCCCGGGCGAGCGGGCGGCCGTGGCATTGCCGGAGAGGCCGGCCGCTGCCGCAAGTGCAGAGGCCGC
>JBGAOF010000231.1:0-2854 GCA_044221915.1 Solirubrobacterales bacterium | reverse complement strand
CAGAGATGGTCGAGTGGTGGGCCGACTGGCATCCGCTGCGGGACGACCGTTACCGGGCCTGGCATCCGACCGAGCATTTCGGCAACAGGATCCTGCCCGGGGGAAGCAAGCAGGAGAAGACCTACTGGGGCGCGGTGATCTTTTTCGACGAAGATGTCGGCGGCGGCCGCTCGCAGCTGCGAACCGAGTTCACGTCGCCGCTTGGTTTCGGTTTCTCGCACCGGCCTTTCGAACGCCCCGAGGTCAAGGTGATCATTTCGGCCCGGGTCGGGGACGCGGTCATGAGCCACACCGACATGGCCCATGTCTTCCTCCAGGAGGGCGACGGGCTGGTCCTCCGCAGCCGGTTCTGGATCGCCGAACATGTGCGGCCGCGGCTGCCCGGGCCGCTTGCGGCGCTCGAAGACTTCGCCGAGAACCTGGCCAGTCGCAAGCCGGTCAGGGATTTCGCCCTGCCCGAGGGGATCGGTCCGGCGGTGGCCCGGCACGGCGCCGAAGAACATGCGCAGCTCGGGCAGATCCTGCCCGGCCTTTACGAACGCTTCGGCCCCTGAGCCGGGCAGCTCACGGCGCCTGCCAGTTCCGCATTTCCCGCCCGGGTCGCCCGGGAACCCCCTCTTCCTGGCTCTTGTCAGAAACCGGGCCGCAACTGCGACCTTTGGTTCAACTGAACAAGGAGGAAGCCCATGAGCGAAAAGACCACCGCCCCGCTCAGCATCAACCAGTACCTGAGTGAACCGCTTCGAATCGGTGAACCGACTCACTCCGGCCCGCTCGCGATCTACCCGGTCTTCGGCCCGGAACCCGGCGTGCTCTACATCTCGCTCAGGCAGGCGATCGAGCAGGGCAACCTCACGGTCAAGGAGTTGCCCGGCACCGCATCGGTGCGGGATCTCGTGGTCGAGAATCTCGGGCGCCACAACGTGCTGGTCTTCGAGGGCGAGGAGGTGCTCGGAGCCCAGCAGAACCGCACCTTCGACATCTCGGCACTGATTCCCGCGGGGAGCCGCCTGACGGTACCGGTCAGTTGTGTCGAGGCCGGACGCTGGGACGGGAGCCGCCACACGGAGGGTTTCACGGCCGCTCCGCAGGCCGCCGATCCGAGGATGCGGGGCAGCAAGGTCCGGCAGTCGCACCGCAGCAGAATCGTCGGCAACGAGGCCCGGGCCAACCAGGGGGAGGTCTGGGACATCGTCCGGGAACGTTCCGAAGCCCTCGGTGTTCACTCGCCAACCGAATCCATGAATGACCTTTTCGACTCAAACCGGAGCCGTCTGCATGAGATTACGGCCGGCCTTGAGGCGAGCGAAGGTCAGCTCGGAATGGTTGCGGTTGCCGGGGGCGAGGTGATCGCTTTCGACCTGGTCAGCCGCGCGGAGGTCTTCGAGCAGATGTTCCAGCCGCTGATGCAGGGTTACGCGCTTGACGCTCTGACCTCGGCCGGTGCCCGCGGGGCCGGTGCCCGCGAGGCCGCCTCCAGCGGGGCCGCCGGCAGCGGGGCCGCCTCGGTGGACGGGGATGCGGTTGCCGGCTTCGTCGAGTCGGCGACCGCGACCCGGATTCTTGAAGGCGACGGGGTCGGTCTCGGCCGGGACTTCCGTTTCGAGTCACCGGAGCTGGTCGGTGCCGGATTGCTCTCCGGCGACGAGCTGATTCAGCTTTCGGTTTTCCCGGCGGTGCGCCACGATGATCGGAATCGGGGCCCGGCCCATGCAAGGCCAACCCGCATCGCCCGGCCCTCCCGGCGCCGGAACCTGTAGGGGGAGCAACCGCAGGGCCCGGACCGGGGGCGTCTCCGTAACCCCTTATGGTCCGGGCCATGCCGGGTGCACCGGAAATCGAAAGCCAGGTGACAGTCCGTTCGCGGCTGCCGGTCGGCTCGGAGGAGATCTGGCGGCGGGTCTCCTCGGTTGAGGGCATCAACTTCGAGATGGGTCCGTGGCTGAAGTTCGTCGGCCCGTCCGATCTTGACGCCCTGGCCGGATCCGGCGAGAGCGGAACGGTGGGGCTGAGGCTGAAAGGACCGGCGGGATTTCCCCTCGGCCGCTACCGGTTGGGGCTGGTCCGGCTCGATCCCGGCCGGGGGTTTCTGGAACAGACGCGGATGCTGCCCTTTCTGCTCTGGCAGCATGAACGCATGATCGAGCCGGAAGGTGACGGCTCGCTGATCACCGACCGGCTCGGCTGGCGCTGGAAGCTCTCCTTGTTCGACCCGCTGCTTCGTTTCGGGGTGCGGGCCTTCTTCCAGCACCGGCACCGAAGGCTGCGCCGCTTCTTCGCCTGAGTGATCACCTTCGGGGGGCGAGTTTTCGCGGCCGGGGACTTGGATAAACATGCCCCAGACCATGGATCACCCGTCCGGGAAGCCCTCCGAGGAGGAACTCGCGGCCTGCGGCCTGGTGGTTGAGCTGCTCCGGTCGGGCCGGATCCTCACCTACATCAGCGACATCCTGGTCGAACGGGTGGACGAAGCGGAAAACCCGGGTGAGTCGGTGGAAGCGGTGGTGACGCGGCGCTTCAGTGAGCTGGTGGTGCCGGATCTGGCCGGCGCGCAGCCGGCCGAAGCACTTTGGCGGGCGGCCCGGCTGATCGAGCAGGTCCGGGACCTGATCGTCACCGACTTTCAGCTTCAGCTCGACGGCGAACGGCGCCCCGACTGACCCCGCCGCTACCCGCAGCTGCGGGCAGCGACAAGCGTGAAGCCGCGGCGTGAGCCGGGGAGATTCACGGTCACGGTGTTGCCGGTCACCTGCCAGCTGCTGCCGGCGAGCTTCCTGTTGTCCAGCTTCACGCAGCCGACCTTGAACGGTTTTTTCAAGGTGGCGGTTGAAGCCTTGACGGTCCACGGTTGGGC
>JBGAOF010000230.1:0-2869 GCA_044221915.1 Solirubrobacterales bacterium | reverse complement strand
ATGATGGTCTGGATGGTCACCGAGACGGCGGTGGCGATCGCCGTCGCGGCGACGATTCCGGCAACGCCGAAGGGCTTGTAGAGCAGCCAGGAGCCAGCCGCCGTCACGACCAGGTTGGCACCGGCGATCCAGGTCGGAATCCAGGGCTTCTGCAAACCGAAGAAGGTGCGGCTGAGCAACAGGTACATGCCGTTGGTCGGCAGAGAAAACGCGAACCAGAAAAGCGCTGTCGCGACGATCCCGGTTTCAGTGGCGTTGAATTCCCCCCGCTGGTAGACGAGGCGGATCATCGGTTCCGCAAGCACGAGGATCGCGGCACCGGCGGGCAGGAGGACGAAGATGATCTGCCTCATGCCCTTGGCCAGGGTGCTACGCAGCGAATCGAAGTCCCTGCGGTTGGCAAAACGGGCCAGGGTCGGGAACAGGACGGTTGCGATCGCCACCGAGAAAATGCCTTGCGGCAGCTGATAGATCCGGAACGCCTTGTCGATCGCGGCCGGGGCTTCGTCGCTGACCAGGGATCCGAAGAAGCTGTTGATCAGCAGGTTGAAGTTGATCAGGCCGAGGCTGAGGGTGACCGGGATCATCATGATCAGCACCCGCCGCACGTTCGGGTCCTTGAAATCCACCTTGAAGGTGAACTGGAAAGGCGTGTTCCTCAGGTCGAAGGTGGGGATCAGCAGCTGGACCAGGGTGCCGGCAACGACGCCTATCGCGTAGGCGTAGATTTGTTTGTCCTCGGGAAAAAGCGGCACCGCGATGATGACCACGGCGATGATCGTGATGTTCCAGAAGAACGGGGAGATCGCGAAGGCACCGAAGCGGTCGTAGCTGTTGAGGATGCCGACGACGATTCCGGTCACTCCGAGCAGGACCAGGATCGGAAACAGGATCTGCGACAGAACGACCATCAGGTCCGTGGTCGCGGCCGAGAAGCCGGGCGCGAAGACCGGCATCACCAGCCCGGCGGCGAGGATGAAGAAAGCGGTGATCGCGCCAAGCACCATGGTCACCAACAGGAGCAGGGTCGAAGCCATGCGGAAGGCCTCGCGGTATTTGCCCTTCTCGATCTGCTCGGTGAAGATCGGCACGAAAGCCGGCTGCAGGGCGGCATCGGCAAACAGGGCCCGGATCAGGTTCGGCACCTGGAAGGCGACGGTGAACGCCGACATCGGCCCGGAGATACCGAAGTAGCCGGCGGCAACGATCTCGCGGACCAGGCCGGCCACCCGGGATGCTGCGGTCGCTATCGAAAAGAAAGCGGTCGAACGGGCCAGCCGCCCGGGCTTTTCCGGTTTGAGCGCCCCGTCCGGCTCAGGCGGGGAAGTCGGCACCGCGGGCGCATCGGTGGGGACCGGCGCAATTACCCCGCCTTCCTCGGCCAGACTGGCTGCGGTCTCGACCAGGGCGTCTTCGTGCTCGCGGACCGGTTCGGGGACCTGGTCCGGGCTCCGGACCGGTTGCTTCATCGCCCTGGTGGCCTTCTCGGAGGTGGAACGGATCGCCTCTTCCGCCGCCTGGGCGGCGGCTTCGAAGGGGTCAAGTTGGGGGTCGGATGGCGCGTTCAAGGTCTCAGGCGGTATAGTCAGCGACCGCTCGACGGGGGCAATCCACCGCGAGCGCACCAGAAGATCATGGCCAACATAGCCTCACAGAAAAAGAGAATCATCCGCACCGAGCGCGAGCGCGTCGAAAACCGACGGCTGACCTCGGCGATCAAGACCCACTTCCACCGCCTCGAGAAGGCGGTCGGTGAAGGCGATGCCAGTTCGGTTGACGCCGAGCATCGTGCCCTCGTTTCGCGCATCGACACCGCCGTCCAGAAGGGTGCGATTCACCGCAATAACGGTGCCCGGAAGAAGGCCCGCGCCGCTCGCGTCGCGGCCGGATCCTGACGGAGACCTGCCGGTCACCTTAATCCTTCCCCGGGCGGCTGAGCCAGTGGAGTTCTGGCCGATCGGCTCAATCTGATCATCGCTTCAGGTGGTTGCCGCCAGGAGGGCGAGGTCGAGCGCGAGCTCATCTCCGTACTCGGCCCCTCCCCTGGTCCACAGTTCGAGGTCAGCCAAGGCGATAGCAGCACTTCGCATTTCCTCAACCGAGGTGCCCGAGACCGCGTTGATCAAGCGACGGGCGACGAAGGGAGGAACACCCAGCTCACGTTCGAGCCGGGATGGATCAATGCCATTCTCCAGGCCGGCCAGCGCCTTGTGGGCACGACGGACCGAGGTCGAAGTCGTGTAGATGACACCGGGGACGGAACCGCCCTGGCCGACCAGCTGTTCGGCTACCGCGATCACGTCCCGACGCTGACCGGATATGAGGGTGTCACCAAGGGCGAAACTGCTCACCTCGGAAGTATCGGCGACCATTTCCTCCAGGTCCTCGACATCAACTGCACCCCCGGCCCCGGCCCAGAGTGCGAGGCGGTCCAGCTCGGCACCGAGCCTCGGCAGGTTTTCCCCCATCCGGGCGATCAGGAACCTGGCCGCCTCCGGGGTGAGGTCGAACCCGCGGCCCCGGGCAGCCTCGATCAGATACACCGGCAGCTTCGCCCCGGCCGGGGCCTCGTAGGTCAGGGTTTCGCCGCCGGCTTTTCGGGCCGCGTCGGCAATATCACCGGGGACCTTGCCACGCGCGATCAGTACGACCGTCGTTTCGCCAGCCATTGCCAGCAAGGCATCCGAAACTGTAGCCGCCTGCCTCTTTCCCCATTTCTCGATCCGGTCTGCCAACAGGTAGCGACGACCCGGCATCAGTGATAGTGACCCGATTGCCGCGGCGAGCCCATCGGCATCGGGGCTGCCTTTCCCGTCCACCGGATCGAAGATTTGAAGCCCTCCGGCCCCGCTTTCGCTTTCGGCCCGGC
>JBGAOF010000022.1:0-16044 GCA_044221915.1 Solirubrobacterales bacterium | reverse complement strand
GGGGAGTTCCTCGAACACGCCGCCTACAGCGGCAATCACTACGGGACCCTGCGCTCCGAAGTCAATCGGCGAATCGAGTCCGGTAGCCCGGTTGTCCTGGAGATCGAGGTCCAGGGTGCCCGGCAGATCGCCGACTCGATGCCGGAGGCGGTGCAGATCTTTGTGGCGCCACCTGCCCTTGAGTCACTCAGGGAGAGGCTTGAGGGGAGGGGGACCGATTCGCCGGAGGCGATCGCCCGCCGGCTGGAGGTGGCCGAGGAAGAACTCGCGGCCCGGGACGAGTTCCACTATCAGGTGGTGAACGATGAGCTTGAACGGGCGCTGGACGAGCTCGAAGCCATAGTTCGCGGCAAGCTGTCACAATCAGAGCAATGATCAAGCCTCGCGTCGACCATCTGCTTCAGCACGCCGATACCCATTACGCGGCCGTAGTCCTGGCCGCAAGGCGGGCCCGGCAGATCAACAGCTACTACCAGAGCCTCAACGAAGGCGGCTACGGGGACTATGCCCCGCCCATGGTTCCGGCCGAACCGGGCAAGGGCCCGCTGACCCTGGCGCTTGAGGAAGTGGCTGAAGGCAAGCTCAAGTACGAGTACCGCTCCTAACCTCGGCCGGGCGGCAGGCTCATGGCGAAGATCCTGCTTGGGGTGAGCGGGGGGATCGCCGCGTACAAGGCAGTGGAATTCGTCCGGCTGGCTACCGCGGCCGGCCATTCGCTGCGGGTCCTGATGACCTCGTCCGCACGCAGGTTCATCGGTCCCGACACCTTTGAGGGCATCCTCGGGGCGCCGGTCCTGACCTCCGAATTCGAGCGGGATCCCTTGCGGGGCTCTTTTCCGGGCGAACCGATGCCGGAGCATGATCCGATCGGGCATCTCGCCGTGGCCGACTCGGCCGACCTCTACCTGGTCGCGCCGGCCTCGGCCAACACCCTTGCCAAGCTCTCCGGCGGTCAGGCCGATTCGATCCTGACCACTTCCTTTCTGGCTTTCAGAGGGCCCCGCCTGGTCGCCCCTGCCATGAACGAGCAGATGTACCTTGCGGCGACAACCCAGGCAAACCTCAACCGTCTCAGGGAGATCGGGGTCGAGGTGATCGACCCCGATGAGGGCCGCCTCGCTTCGAAAGGAGAGACGGGGATCGGCCGCCTGCCCGAGCCAGCCGAACTGCTGAAGCGGGTCGAAGCTGCCCTGGACCAGGAACGGTTGAAAGACCTGGAAGGGCTGAGAGTCCTGGTCACCGCCGGTGGTACCCGCGAAGGCATTGACCCGGTTCGCTACATCGGCAACCGGTCTTCCGGCCGCATGGGTCTTGCCCTCGCGGAGCGGGCCCGAAGGCGCGGGGCGGAAGTGACCGCGATCTGTGCCAACGTCAATCTTCCCACCCCGGCCGGGGTGAGACGGGTGGATGTTGAATCCACGATCGACCTGGCCCGGGCCTGTCGCGAACAGTTCCCCGCCCACGACCTTCTGCTGATGGCCGCCGCACCCGCCGATTTCACCGTTTCGGGCTCTTCAAACGAGAAGCTCTCTCGCAGCGGCGGCGAATTCACTCTGACCCTGGTTCCGACCGAAGACATTCTCGCGGGCCTGGCCGCGAACCGGATCGAGGGCCAGACCGTGGTTGGCTTCGCCGCCCAGCATGGGGGTGACGCGATCAACCGGGCCCGTCAGAAACTGGCCCGCAAGGGCGCGGACATGATCGTTCTCAACGATGTCTCCGACAGGACGATCGGTTTCGATTCGGACCTGAACCAGGTGACTCTGATCACATCGGCGGGTGAAATCGAAGTCGACAAGTCGCCCAAGCCGGAGATCGCCGATCGGATTCTCGACCAGGTGCTCGCCCTCAGGGCCGGGAGTTGAGTCTGGGGGGTGTCAGGTGAGGGCTCTGGTCCAGAGGGTCAAGCGGGCATCGGTGAGCGTTGACCGGCGAACCATCTCTCAGATCGGCCCGGGCATGCTGGTGCTGCTCGGGATCCACAGGGAAGACGGCGAAGCAGAAGCCACCGGCATCGCCGACAGGCTGCTGAAACTCCGGATCTTCGACGACGGTGACGGGCGGATGAACGAACCGGCAGGTGACCGGGAAATTCTCTGCGTGAGCCAGTTCACCCTCTACGGTGACACGAGTAAGGGAAACCGGCCCGGCTGGTCGAAAGCGGCCAGTGGCGCGGAGGCAGAACCGCTATATGACCTGGTCTGCGAGAAACTCGGTGCCAGCAAGGGCATCTTCGGTGCCACGATGGAGGTTGAACTGGTGAACGACGGGCCGGTCACCCTGCTGGTCGAAGCCTGAAAGGGGAGGCATCCGGGTGAATCCCCTCCAGCCCTTTCGTCGGGCCGTTCAAGGGCTATACTGATAGTTGCTTTTCCCCTCTGGCTTTGTCGAAAAGTGGGCTTCGCCCGCTTTTTTTTGGTCCCGAACCCGAAAAATCAAGTTTTGAAACCCACTCCCGAAGAAATAGAGACGAGACTCGAAACGATCGATCCGACGATCGAGTTTCTGGCTCTGGAACAGGCCGGGGGAGACCTTCTGCGCCTGGTCATCGATCGCGATGACGGGGTGACTCTCGATCTTTGCCAGCAGGTGACCAGCGGACTCGGCGACCTTCTCACCGAGTATTCCCTCGAGGTGTCATCGCCCGGGCCGGAGCGTCCCCTGACCAAGCCGGCTCACTTCGAGCGTTTCACGGGACGCCGTGCCAGGGTTACGGTCGGGGAGCCAGTCGGGGACCGCCGGAATTTCACCGGCCGGATAGCGGCAAGCGACCCGGCAAACGTCATCCTCGAGGTGGACGGCAACAACTTCGAAATCCCCTTTGCGAACATCGAGCGTTCGCACCTCGTGCCAGAAATCCCACAAGGAGCAGCCAAGTGACCCAAGAGATCGTCGACGCGGTAAGAGTCCTCGAGCAGGAGAAGGGAATCGCGGCAGACACCCTGATGGATGCCCTTGAGGATGCCCTGCTTTCCGCATACCGCAAGAGCCCCGGATCGGCCCGGTACGCGAGAGTCGACCTCGATCACGAAACCGGCGATTTCCGGGTGTTCGAACTGATCCTGCCGGCCGAGCTGGAAGAAAAGCTGCTGGAGCAGGCGGCGGCCGAACAGGAGCGCACAATCAATCCCGAGACCGGCGAATACAACGAGCCGGAGGAGCCCGAGATCGACCCTGCCCTGCTCGAGCCGTACGAGGACCAGATTGAAACGCGGGATGTGACGCCGGACGACTTCGGCCGGATCGCGGCCCAGACCGCCAAGCAGGTCATCTACCAGCGGATTCGCGAAGCCGAGCGCCAGATGATGTTCGAGGAATATCGCGACCGGGTCGGCGAGCTGATCACCGGCCTGATCCAGCAGTCCGACAAGCGTTACACCCTGGTCCAGCTGCGGGAGCGGGTTGAAGCCCTGCTGCCCAAGTCCGAGCAGGTCTACAGCGAACGTTACGACCACGGGATGCGGGTCAAGGCCGTGATCACCGATGTGTCAGAGTCGACCAAGGGTCCAAGCATCGTTGTGTCACGCCGCAGCCCGGAATTGATCAAGGGTCTGTTCGAACTCGAGGTTCCCGAAATCGCCGACAAGCTGGTCGAGATCGTGGGGGTCGCTCGTGAACCTGGTTACCGCTCGAAGATCGCGGTGGTCTCCCATGCCGACGGGGTCGATCCGGTGGGTGCCTGCGTCGGCCCGCGCGGATCCCGGGTCCGGATGGTTGTTTCCGAACTGCGCGGCGAGAAGATCGACATCATCCCTTACAACGAGGAACCGGCCCGTTTTGTCGCCAAGGCGCTCTCACCGGCGAGGGTCCGCGAGGTGCTCGTTGACGACGAAGATATGCAGGCCACCGTGGTGGTCCCCGACGACCAGCTGTCGCTTGCCATCGGCCGTGACGGACAAAACGCCCGGCTGGCCGCAAGACTGACCGGCTGGCGGGTGGACATCAAGTCGGAAACCGACTTCGCCCGGGAAGAAAGTGAACACGAGTATGAGGGCGAAGAGGAATTTGACGGTCGCTGCCTCGCCGTTCTCTCCAGCGGGCGCCGTTGCCCGAACGCCGGTGTCGGCGGTTCCACCTACTGCGGCCTGCCGCAGCATCAGGCGCTTTCGCGGGTCACCACCAACCACGTCGGGGTTCTGACCAGCCTCAGCGTGGAGGACATCGCCCTTCTGTCCGACCCCGATTCGGATGAGTCGGTGGTGGCGGCCATTGTCAGCGGGGCTGAGCAGGAATTCGTCGAGCCGGTTGAGGGTGCCGAAGCACCAGAAGAAGCCGCGGCGGAGGATGCCGGGCTTGATGATGAAGCCGGCACCGAAGCCGCCGAGAACGAGGCCGCTGGCGAAGAAGAAGCCGGCGAGGAACTGGCCGCGGCTGAAGAGGCTGAAGCGGAAGCGGAACTGGAAGAGGCCGAAGCCGAGGAAGGCGAGGCCGAGTGAGCAAGAGGCGCGTCCACGAGATCGCGAAGGAAGCCGGGGTCACCAGCAAGGATTTGCTGGCTGCACTCAAGGCTGCCGGAGTCGAGGTCAAGGCCGCTGCCTCCAACGTCGAGGAGGCCACGGCGCAGAAAGTTCTGGCCTCGCTCAAGGGAGAGGCCAAGCCTGCTGCGGAGAAGAAGCCGGCTGCGGAGAAGAAGCCGGCCGGGGAAAAGAAGCCGGCCGTCGCGAAGAAACCGGCTGAAGCCGGTAAGCCAGCCGGTGTGAAGAAACCGGCCTCGGGGAAGCAGCCTGCCGCCGCGAAGAAAGCCGCGCCGGCCGCCGCAGAACCGGCCCCCGGGAAATCTTCCCCGCCAGCCAAGCCGGCCCAGGCCTCAAAAAAGCCGGTCAAGGCCGATTCTCCGGCCAGTCCGCCTGCGGCCGGTTCCGGGGCCGGCAGCGCGGGTGGCTCCGCCGCGGGCAAGAAGCGCCGAAGGGTCGTGATCGACTCCCAGGCCTCACGCCGTGAACAGGGTGGCGCCCCGCCACCGCAACGGCCTCCCCGCCGGCGCGGAGGACGCCGTCGCCGGCCAATGCTGGAAGAACCGGAGCCCGTACAGGCCGATCCGGAAGCGCCACAGGCAACCCGGGTGAACTCCGGGGTAACCGTGCGCGATCTCGCAGAGCTGCTTGATCTGAGCTCGGCCGACTTGATCAAGAAGCTGATGATGATGGGGGAGATGGCGACCCTCACCCAGACCCTGACCGACGATTCCGTCAAGGCGATCGCCGAGGAGTACGACCGCAAGGTCGAGATCGTGTCTGCCGCCGAAGAAGAAGTTGATGCACCGGAATTCGAAGATTCAGATGAGGAACTGGCTGACCGCCCGCCGGTCGTCACGATCATGGGCCACGTCGACCACGGCAAGACATCCCTGCTTGACGCGATCCGCGAAACCGAGGTCGCTGCCGGGGAAGCCGGTGGCATCACCCAGCACATCGGCGCCTACCAGGTCCACCACGACGATCACACGATCACCTTCCTTGACACCCCGGGTCACGAAGCGTTCACGGCGATGCGCGCCCGTGGCGCCCAGGTGACAGATGTCGCGGTGATCGTGGTGGCCGCCGACGACGGTGTCATGCCCCAGACCCGGGAAGCCATCGATCATGCCCGGGCGGCTGATGTTCCGATCCTGATCGCGGTCAACAAGATTGACAAGGAAGGCGCTAATCCGGACCGGATCCGCACCGACCTCGCGGCGGACGGGTTGAACCCGGAAGAGTGGGGCGGGGACACGATCTACTGCAATGTCTCCGCGAAAACCCACGACGGTCTCGACAACCTGCTCGACATGATCATCCTGGTCACCGAGCTTGAAGAGCTGGCCGCGAACCCCGACGCCCCGGCTTCGGGATCGGTGATCGAATCCAAGCTCGACCCGGGGAGAGGTCCCGTGGTCAGCGTGCTGGTCAGCCGGGGAACTCTCCGGGTCGGGGATTCCGTCGTGGCCGGGGCGGTCTGGGGCAAGGTCCGGGCGATGCACGACTACCTCGGCGCGAAGGTGGAGGAAGCCACCCCCGGCATGCCGGTCGAGGTCCTTGGCTTTGACGGCGTCTGCGAGGCCGGCGAGTTCGTCACCGTGGTCGAGAACGACCGGCGTGCCCGGCAGATGGCCCAGGAACGGCTCAACCGTCTCAAGGCCGAGACGATTGCCAGACGGTCGGCCCGCAAGGTCACCCTCGAGGAGATTTTCGCCCGCGCCCAGACCGGGGACCTCAAGGAGCTCAATATCGTGCTCAAGAGCGACGTCGCCGGCTCGCTCGAGGCGCTTCAGGACGAGATAGCCAAAGTCCCGCAGCAACAGGTCGCGATCAACATAATTCGCGCTCAGACCGGTGGGATTTCGGAATCCGATGTCATGCTCGCATCGGCTTCAAACGCGATCATCATCGGCTTCAACGTGAGGCCGCTGGCCGATGCCCGTCGCGCGGCCCAGGCGGAAGGGGTGGATGTTCGGACCTACTCGGTTATCTACAAGATCACCGAGGACCTGAGGGCCGCCATGGAGGGCATGCTCGACACGGTCGAGGTGGAGGACTCGATCGGCGAAGCCGAGGTCCGGGAAGTGTTCAAGGCCTCCAAGGTTGGCCGGATCGCCGGCTGCGTAGTCACCGACGGGAAGGTCCAGCGGGACGCGTCGGTGCGGCTGATCAGGGAGGGGACGGTCATCTGGACCGGACAGCTTGACTCACTGCGGCGTTTCAAGGATGCGGTCCAGACCGTCGAGGAAGGACAGGACTGCGGCATCGTTCTGGACGGCTATGCCGATGTGAAGGTCAATGACGTGCTCGAGTTCTTCTCGACCCGTCAGGTCGAACAGACTCTGGGCTAGGCGGATCGAAGGTGTCGAAAGGCAGGATGCGCAGGGTGAACGAGGTGCTTCGTCAGGTGATTTCCGATGCGATCACCAACGATCTGAGCGATCCTCGCCTGGAAATGGCCACCGTGACTTCGGTTGACACCACGCCCGACCTCCGCCACGCCAAGGTCTACTTCACGGTGCTCGGTGACGCTCAGGCCAAAGCCGATGCCCTGAAGGGCCTCATGCGGGCCCACAGCCTGCTCCAGAGCAAGGTAGCGGCCGAGACCCGAATGAAACACACACCGGCCCTCGCCTTTGAATATGACGAATCCATCGAGTCCGGGATGAGGATTGACGCCCTGCTGGCTGAAGGCGAAGCCGCAGCCGAAGGGGAGGCCGGATGAACCCGGCGGCCGCCAGCCAGCTTGTTGTGAAGGGCAACCTCCAACAGATCGCCGATCTGATCAGGGCCGAACAGAAGTTCCTGCTGACCACGCATGAGGGGCCGGACGGCGACGCACTGGGCTCATTGCTCGGTATGCATCATCTGCTTGAGAGTCTCGGCAAGGATTCGGCGATGTTCCTCGCGGCGAAGGAGTTTCCCCTGCCGATCGAATACCGGCACCTGCCTCTGGAGGGGGTGTTCCATGAACCCCCGGCCGATGTGCGGGACCGCGTGGTGATCTTCCTGGACTGCGGCAACATCGAGCGCATGCCGGTCGACTTCCTGCGGGAGGACGGCAAGTTGGTGGTCAACATCGATCACCACCATGACAACACGGAATTCGGCGACCTTTACTTCATCGACGCCGGAGCTTCATGCACGGCGGAGATCATTTACGAACTGGCTGTCCAGCTTGACGTCAAAGTCACATCGGCGATGGCGAGGGCGCTCTACATCGGGATCGTCACCGATACCGGGAAGTTCATGTATGACGCGACCCGGGCCCGCACCCATCGAGTGGCGGCCGAGCTGATCGAGGCCGGCGTCAACGTCGACGATGTGAACCGGCGTCTCTACGAAAGTGTGCCGATCGAAAAGCTGCGGCTCCTGAGCCGGGCGTTGGACAACCTTGAGCTTCACTGCGGCGGGAGCCTGATCATCAGCTACATCACCGACCGCGACTACCGGGAGACCGGAGCCGGCGAGGAAATGACCGAAGGGATCATCGACAGCCTGCGCGCGGTTGACGGGATCCGGGTGGCGGCCGTGGTCCGCGACCAGGTTAGCCGTGGCCGGGCCGCCCGCAAGGTCAGCTTGAGGGCTGGTGACGAACACACGGACGTGTCAATCCTTGCCCGCCGCTTCGGCGGGGGCGGTCATGTGCGCGCCGCGGGCTGTTCGACCGAGCTCCCCTTCAGCGAGATAGTTGGCGAGATCTGCAACGGGCTGGACGAGCAGCCCGTTCCCTGATCTTGACCCGGGCGGAGCTTGGCCACAGAACCTGAAACCGGCGTGTTGATTGTCGACAAGCCCGCCGGGGTGACCTCGCATGATGTGGTGACACAGGTCCGGCGTGAGCGCGGCGGAAAGGTCGGTCACGCGGGGACGCTCGATCCTTTCGCGACCGGGGTCCTGACGATTCTCCTCGGCCGCGCTACGCGGCTCCAGCGCTACCTGCTCGGCTTGCCCAAGACCTACCTGGCGACGGCGCGGCTGGGTTGGCGATCGAGCACCGGCGATCCGGACGGGGAACTGACCGAGACCGGAATCCTGCCGGTCCGGCCCGCCTTGCCGACCGGAACGATCCGGCAGATGGTTCCGCTCACCTCGGCCGTGAGGGTGGAGGGCGAACGCCTCTACAGGAAGGCCCATCGTGGTGAACAGGTTGAAGACCGTCCGGTTCGCGAGGTGGAGGTTTTCCGTTCCGGCCTCGTCGAGCCGCCAGCCGGTCCCCTGACCACGGGTCAGGAGGTCACTTTCGAAGTGGAAGTGAGCTCCGGTACCTATGTTCGGACCCTGGTGGAGACACTGAACGACGCCTACTGTTCGGCTCTGCGGCGGACAGCGGTGGGGTCGCTCGATCTGTCGCTCGCGGGCCGGGTTCTTTCACCCCTGGAGGCTTTGGCTTTTCTCCCCGTGATTGAACTTGATGAAGCCCAGGCCCGCGCGATCGGCTTCGGACAGAAGCTGGACATCGGGCAGTTCCGGCTGCCAACGGGCGTTCAGCCGGGCGAAGGGGCCAGTTTCGCATTGGCCCACGGGGATAACCTGATTGCCGTGGCTCGCTGCGACGAAGACAAACTACGGCCAGAAGTGGTCCTGGAGCCGGCCTCGTGATCAAGGTAACGCCCCTCGGCGAAGCCCGGTTCCGGCGTCGGAAAATCGCGATCGGCACCTTTGACGGGGTTCACGTCGGCCACCGGGCGGTAATCGAGGGGGCGGACACGGTCCTCACTTTTGACCCCCATCCGCTGGAGGTTCTCCATCCTGCCGCAGCGCCAAAACTGCTGATGCCGGCTGACGTAAAACGGGATGTCCTCGACGGTCTGGGCGTGTCAGAAATGGTCGTCATCCCCTTCGACAGTTCCTTCACGAAGATCACGGCAGAACAGTTCATCGAGGAGATCCTGATTGCGCGGCTCGGGGCCGAAGAAGTTTCAGTCGGTGACAATTTCCGCTTTGGCACAAAGGCCCGCGGTACGCCGGAGATGCTGAGCGAGCACAATGAGTTCAGGACCAGGGTGGAGCCGCTGGTCGAGGTCGCGGGGGAAACTGTTTCCTCGACCCGGATCCGGGCCCTGGTCGCGGCCGGCGACATGGGCATGGCCCGCCGCTGTCTCGGGGTTCCGTTCATGGTTGAAGGGGAGGTCGTTACCGGTGACCAACGTGGTCGGGAACTTGGCTTCCCAACTGCGAACATCGTCCCGGACGACCGTCTCGCTCATCCTGGCCACGGGGTCTATGCGGCTTTCGCGAACGGCCTTCCCGCCGCGGTCAACATTGGTATCCGGCCAACTTTCGACACCGGTCGCGGCGTCCTGATCGAGACCTACATCATCGACCAGGACGTGGATCTTTACGGGCAGATCCTGCGAGTCGCCTTCGTCGAGCGGCTGCGTGGCGAGAAAAGATTCGACTCTGCCGCCGAGCTGATCGAACAGATGAAACGGGATGTAGAGAAGACCAGGGCCGTCTGTGCTAGCTTCCATCGGCCGTGAACGGGTCCGCCCGTGACCCGAAACCAAGGATTTTTGAAGAAGAAATGACACTGACCAAAGAGAACAAGGCCGAACTGATCAGCAAGTACGGCAAGTCCGAGGGCGATACCGGATCAACCGAAGTCCAGGTGGCCCTGCTTACCGAGCGCATCAACGATCTCACCGGCCACCTCCGCGAGCACGGGAAGGATCATCACTCCCGCCGCGGGCTGCTGATGATGGTCGGCAAGCGCCGCCGCCTGCTTCGCTATCTCGAGCGGACCGACGTCGAGCGTTACCGCGCTCTCGTCGCCGATCTCGGCCTGCGCCATTGATCGAGGTCGGGGTCAAGGCCCCGGACTTCACTCTTCCTGACCACGGCGGCCAGGAAGTTTCGCTGTCGGACTTCGCCGGGCGCCGGGTGCTGCTCGCTTTCTACCCGCTGGACTTCAGCCCGGTCTGCTCGGATCAGCTCGCACAGTACCGGCAGATCCAGCCTCAGCTTGACGAGGCGGACGTGACGATGCTGGCAGTCAGCGTCGATTCGGCTTTCGCCCACAAGGCGTTCCGCGACCAGCTCGGGATCGAGACCACACTTCTCGCTGATTTCGAACCAAAGGGCAAGGTTGCCGAGGCCTACGGCGCCTACCTGGGCCAGGCAGGCCATTCGAACCGCTCCCTCGTCCTGATCGACGAGCAAGGCATTGTGACCTGGGCCTATGAGACCGCAACCCCGCTGGACATACCAGGCCCGGACCTGATCCTCGCCGCTATCGCCCGACTCCAGGCGCCCCGGACCCGATCCTCGCAGCCATCGCCTGACTCCAACAGGCGTTTGACTTCATCGGCGCCCGCGCCGAACATCGAGAGCGGATTTTTCGGCAAATAGGTCTGAAAACTCAGTCCTCGGTGCAGGCGGGGAGGGTTCCTTCCTGCAATTTGCGGGAAAGACCGGCAAGGGAGCAACCCGTGTAAGCTTGGCGGGATAAGGGAACGACAGTTCTGAACAATTGGCCGCCAACCGGGCGGCCGGAGGAAAACAAATAACCCAATGAGTATTTTCGAAACGACTCGCGTTGAGACGCGGGTCGGCGAGGCCGACATCTCCTTCGAGACCGGCAAACTCGCCAAGCAGGCCAGCGGTTCCGTCGTGGTACGCAGCGGCGACACCATGGTCCTCTCCACAGCCACGATGGGTGGTCTGCGCGACGTGGACTTCCTGCCCCTGACCGTTGACGTCGAAGAGCGCATGTACGCCGCGGGCAAGATCCCGGGCTCCTTCTTCCGTCGCGAGGGCCGGGCCGGCGAGAAGGCAACCCTGACCGCCCGCATGATCGACCGTCCGATCCGTCCGCTCTTCCCCAAGGGCTGGCACTACGAGACCCAGTTGGTCACCATCCCGATGTCGGTCGACCAGGAGCATCCCTACGACATCCTCGCCATGAACGGTGCATCCGCGGCCTTGGCGATCTCGGAAATCCCGGTCGCCAAGCATGTCGGCGCGGTTCGCGTCGGCAAGCTCGACGGTGACTTCGTAATCAACCCGAACGAGGAAGACCACGAGAACCTCGACCTCGATCTGATTGTCGCCGGCACCGACGAGGCCATCCTGATGGTTGAGGCCGGCGCCAACGGTGTCACCGAGGCCGACATCCTCGATGCCCTTGACATCGCCCACGGTGAGATCAAGAAGATCACCGCCGCAATCGAGGAACTGCGCCAGAAGATCGGCAAGGAGAAGCTGGTGATCGAAGAGCCGAAGATTGATGAAAGCCTGCTGGCCGACATCCGCGGCTCGCATGGCCAGGCCCTGATCGATGCGATCGCGACTACCGGCAAGCTCGAACGTTACGAAGCGATCGGCCAGGTCAAGGACGCAGTCGTGGCCCAGTATGCACCGGAGGCGGATGACGAAGACGGTGACTCGGACCGCAGGTCCGAAGTCGGCAAGGCCTTCGATGCGATCGAGAAGGACACGATCCGCAAGGCGATCGCGGTTGACAAGAAGCGCCCCGACGGCCGCGCCCAGGACGAGATCCGACCGATCGAATGTGAGGTTGATGTTTCACCTCGCGTCCACGGCTCGGCGCTCTTCACCCGCGGCGAGACCCAGATCCTCGGCAACGTCACTCTCGGGACCACCCGTATGGACATGCGGGTCGACGGTCTCGGGCTGGAAACCACCAAGACCTTCTGGCACCACTACAACTTCCCGCCGTTCTCGGTTGGCGAGGCCGGATTCATGCGTGGTCCGAAGCGCCGCGACATCGGTCATGGCGCCCTCGCCGAACGGGCCCTTGCGCCGAGCGTGCCGGATCAGGAGGAATTCCCCTACGTGATCCGCGCTGTTTCCGAGACGCTGGAATCAAACGGCTCCTCCTCGATGGGGTCGGTCTGTGCCAGCTCGATGGCGATGCAGGCCGCCGGTATCCCGGTTTCCGCTCCGGTTGCCGGCGTTGCGATGGGCCTGATCAAGGAAGGCGACGACTACATCGTCCTGACTGATATCGCCGGTGTGGAAGATCACCTCGGTGACATGGACTTCAAGGTCGCCGGCACCGCGGATGGCATCAATGCGCTGCAGATGGACATCAAGATCACCGGTGTCACCTTCGACATCCTGACCGACGCCCTCGAACAGGCCCGCAAGGGCCGGCTGTTCATCCTCGGCAAGATGGCCGAGGCGATCGACGGTCCGCGCGAGCAGCTCTCATCGCATGCCCCGCGTATCGAGTCGATCAAGATCGACCAGGAGAAGATCGGCGCCGTGATCGGCAAGGGTGGCGAGACCATCCGCGGGCTCTGCGAGGAGTTCGAGGCCGAGATCGACGTCGAAGACGACGGCACGATCCGGATCTACGCACCGACCGGCACCCAGGTCGAGGACGCGGTCGCCCGCATCCAGTCGATGACCAAGGAAGCCGAAGTCGGTGACCGTTACACCGGCGCCAAGGTCGTGAAGACCACCACCTTCGGTGCCTTCGTCGAATTGACCAAGGGCACCGACGGCCTGCTCCACATCTCGAACGTCAAGCCCGGTGGCCGGGTCGAGACGGTCGAGGAAGTGCTCGAGCAGGGCCAGGAGATTGACGTCACCGTTGCCGAAGTGGACCGGGAGCGCGGCCGCATCGGGCTGCGGATGACCGACGATCCGGCGATCGCGGGCAAGAGCCCCGAGGAGATCGCGGCACTCGCCTCCAACAGTGGAGGCGGAGGCGGCGGACGTCGTGGCGGTGACCGTGACGGTGGCGGACGCCGCCGCCGTGACCGTGGCGATCGGGACCGCCGCTAGGCAAGCGGATCCAGGCCTGCCCGTCCATGAGCCTCGACGAACCGCGCCTCACAGAGACCGCCGACGGCATCCGGGTGATCACCGAGGAAGTCCCCTCGGTGCGCTCGGTCGCCCTCGGTCTCTGGGTCCGGACCGGTTCACGTGACGAGACCCCCGCCCAGGCGGGGGTCTCTCACTTTCTGGAGCATCTGCTCTTCAAGGGCACCCCGAACTATTCGGCGATCGAGATCTCCGAGCGCTTCGACGGCCTCGGTGCCTCTTTCAATGCGGCGACCGGCAAGGAGACGACCCATCTCCACGCCCGCTTCCTGGATGAGCACACGGAGGATGTCTTCGACCTGCTCGGCGAGATGCTGCTCGAATCGACATTCCCCGACATCGATTCCGAACGGGAGGTCGTCCTTGAGGAGATCGCGATGTACGAGGATGAGCCTTCAGATCGGGTTCATGACTACCTGGCCGACGCGATCTTCGGAGACACACCGCTCGGCCGGCGCATCCTCGGCCGCTCCGAGGTGATTTCCGGGATTCCGGTACCCGATATCGCGGCCTATCACCGGGCCCGTTACGCGGCGGGCAACATTGTGGTTGCGGCAGCCGGCAACGTCGACCACGACCAGATTCATGCCCTCGCGGAAGCCCTGAATCCGGGCGAGGGCAGCGGCTCCGAGACCCTCGTCCCGCAGCAGCCGAGCGAGATCGGCCAGCTCGAATTCGCGGTGAAAGATACCGAGCAGTACCACGTCTGTATCGGGGCTCCCGGCATCAACCGGGCCGACGAACGCCGGTTCGCCCTCGCCGTGCTCGATTCGATTCTCGGCGGATCGAGTTCTTCCCGGCTCTTTATCGAGGTCCGCGAAAAGCGTGGGCTTGCCTATTCGGTCGGCACCTATTCGGAACAGTTCGCCGACACCGGACTCGTCGCGACGTACGTAGGCACTCGCGAAGACAATGTCGAAGAGGCATGCGAAGTGATCGGCCGTGAACTGAAGAAGATCCAGCGTGAGCCGGTCACCGCAGATGAACTTGCCCGGGCCAAGGAGCATGTCAAGGGACGGCTTGTCCTTTCCGGCGAATCGACTGCCGCCCGCATGTCCCGGATAGCCAGGGCGATTCTGCATGAGATTCCCCTGCTAAGCCTTGACGAGATGCTCGCCAGGGTCGATGCTGTCAGCGTGGAAGACGTTTCGGACCTGGCCGCCACCCTGTACGCGGAGGATCGCCTTTCGGCGGCGGCAGTCGGCCGTGACGAAAGCCGCTTCCGTGCCGCGATCCAGCCGGTAAGCGGAAAGCTCGCGGCATGATCAGGGTGGGGGTCGCAGGTGCGGCTGGCCGGATGGGGGCTACCGTCTGCGGTGCCATCGAGGAAGCCGACGGGATGGAGTTGGCCGGACGCGCCGACCCGGCCCTTGGGACCGGGCTCTCCGACATTCTCGGGGATGTCGATGTGGTGGTCGAATTCACGACGCCGGACACCTCGCTGGCCAACTCGGTTGCCTGTCTTCAGGCCGGCGTTCACGTGGTGGTCGGCGCAACCGGCTTCGACCTGGACGCCTTGAAGGACGCAGCGGAGAGCTCCGGCACCGGAGCCAATTGTTTCGTCGCCCCGAACTTCGCGATCGGCGCCGTGCTCCTGATGGAGCTCTCGCAGAAGGCGGCGAAGTACATGCCGGAATGCGAAATCATCGAGCTCCATCATCCGGCCAAGCTTGACGCGCCCTCCGGAACGGCAAGACGGACCGAGGATCTGATCACGTTGGCCGGTGGCAACGTCCATCAGCCGATCCATTCGGTTCGGCTGCCGGGGCTGGTGGCGCATCAGGAAGTGATTTTCGGCGGCATGGGGCAGACGCTTTCAATCCGCCATGACAGCATCGACCGCTCCTCCTTCATGCCTGGAGTGGTCCTTGCGGTTCGCAAGGTAGGCCAACTCGAAGACCGGTTCACGGTCGGACTGGAGCAGTTGCTCGATGGATGAAGTCGTTCTGCTTGACGCAACCGCCCAGGCTGAACTGGTCGCGGCGGGGGAAGTATCGCCAGGAGAGCTGGTCGCCGGCGCCGTTGCGCGGGCCGAGGAGCTCAACCCCGAGTTGAACGCGATTTGCTCGCCGCTCTACGATGAGGCCGTTCAGGCAGCGGGTGGCGAGCTGCCGGACGGTCCCTTCCGGGGGGTTCCGTTTCTGTTCAAGGACCTCGGCGCTGGCCTCGCCGGCCAGCCGATGCACATGGGTAACCGGGCCCTCAAGGAAATCGGCATGACCGTGCCCTATGACACCTACCTGGGGTCAAGATTCAGGGACGCGGGCCTGGTCACCCTCGGCCGGGCCGCCACCCCGGAGCTCGGAATCCTGCCGACCACGGAGCCGGTTGCCAACGATGGTCCGACCCGCAACCCCTGGGACACAAGCCGCTCCAGCGGCGGCTCTTCAGGCGGATCGGCTGCTGCGGTTGCCGCCGGGATAGTCCCGATTGCCCACGCCTCCGATGGCGGCGGCTCGATCAGGATCCCGGCCAGTTCCTGCGGGCTGGTTGGCCTCAAGGCAAGCCGTGCCAGGATCTCGATGGGGCCGGTGATGGGCGATTCGATGTCGGGGCTGACGACCGAGCTGGTCGTGGCTCACTCGGTTCGCGACGTCGCCGCCATGCTCGATTGGGTTCACGGGCCACAGCCCGGCGATCCATATGGCTGCCCGGCTCCCGAACGGCCCTACCTCGACAATGTCGTTCATTACAACTGGCATTGGCGCTGGCATTGGGGTGGGGGTGAACTCGCCAACAATGGCATTCATTTGCTGGACGTCGCCCGATGGGGATTGGGGGTGGATTGCCCCAC
>JBGAOF010000229.1:0-2877 GCA_044221915.1 Solirubrobacterales bacterium | reverse complement strand
CCCTTGCGGTTTGACCCGAAAATCAAGTACGCCCTCCCTGCCGAAGCTCCGATCAGGCCGGCCATTGGCCCGGAAGCGCGTCAGGCTGGCCGGGCTGTCCCCCAGCAGGACGATTGTTCGGCCCCGCCGGTCGAATGCGATCCGGGCGGGCGTTCTGCTTGTGTCTCCCCAGTACTTGCTTGGGGCAACCGCATTTCCACCGGAGCCGTAACCGGCATCGGGCGTTCCATCGGGCCTTAGTCGGGAAATCACGAGGTGCCCCGAGCCGGTGTCGTGGAGTGCGATCACCAGGCCGGTGCCGTCAAAGCCGATGTCGCGACAGCCGCCCTGGCCGGGAAGTTCGATGCTTCCATCCTCGCCGAAGTCACGGTCTATTCCTCCGTCCCGGGTCACCTTCCAGATCCGGCCCTGGCCCAGGGCTTTGGCGCAAATGGCAGCACTGCCGTCGGGAAAGACCGCGAGCCGGGGAGCGGCCGGTCGTTGCCGGGAGTCCAGCGGGGTCAGGAGCATGCTTCCACCGGATCCGAAACCCGCTTCAAGCCAGCCCCTTCGGGTGAACGACTGCAGGAGTACGCCTCGTTCCGAGGTGCCCACCGCGAGCAGGGAACCGTCTCGCCTGCGGCCGGAGTCGGACATCCGGTCTTCCGTCGGGGCGATGACCGGTACCCGGATCCTGCCGCCATCCCCGAAGGTAGCTACCGGGTTGCCTTGGGAATCGATTCGGGACATGGTCGACTTGGTGGAGAGCCATTTGCTGATCGTAAGCGAGGTTCCCGGCCCGGCCGCAAGGCTGAAAATCCCGGGAGTATCCTGGTTGGCCAGGAAAAGAAACCCGTCCTGACCGAAGCTCTCGTCGTAGGTCCCGTCGGGGTCGAGCCGGATCAGCCCGTATTGCCGGAGCTTCGAGTCCTTGATGTAGACGATGGTTGAAGCATCCGGCAGGCTAATGATCTGTTCGGTTTCGCCGCCGGGGTTCACCAGCCCGTTCGCCGAGCCGAAAGCGGGGTCAACCCGTCCGTCGGGAAGTAGTCTGGCCACGCCGCCGGCCCGCTCCACGATCAGTTTTCCGTTCGCCGCCAGTTCGGTGTGGAACCTGCCCCCGTGAGCGATTCCTTCCTGGCCGAATGAATAGTCAACGCTGCCGTTCAGGTTCAGTTTGAGGATCGAATTCTGATCGGTGATGATGATCCCGTCGGGGGTCGGCAGGATCCGGTCGACGGCATTATTCCCGGTGCCAATGTCGATCCGGGCCAGGCCGTTTTTTCCGAAGGTCGGGTCGGGCTCTCCGGTCGCCGTGAAGCGGTAGAGAAAACCCTGGTGGCCGTTGGAGTCGGCGATCAGTGGCCTACCCCACTGATCGAAGGCCGTCGCGGTCGAGAAGCCTGTTTCCGGCCCGAAAGCGAAGCCTTGCTTTCCGAAGCTGCGGTCGATCCGCCCGTCGCTGCTGAGCCGCGAGAAGATCAGGCGTCCCTCGAAGTCCCCGTCGGCTCCGAGCAGACTGATCCGCCCGTCCGGATTCCGGTTGAAACCCCAGAGGCTGAAGGGGCCGTGGCCGTCGCTGTTCGGGACGAGCGCGTAACCGTCGTTGCCGAAGTTCCGGTCAAGCTCGCCATCGGCCCCGAACCTGGCCAGGATTGACCGCCCCCCGGAGCCGATCAAGCTGAGGACCGAACCGTCGTCGAGCACCCGCATACCGAAACCTTCGTTTGCGATCTCCGCGAACCCGTATCCCGCGAGGGTCCTGCCATCTTTCCCGAAACTGCCATCCGGAGCGCCGGGGGCCGCGTGGGCAGATCCGGTCGAGGCAACGAAAACGACAAGCAGAGTGGCTAGGAGGGGACTGGTTCGTGGCACTTGACTCCTTCGTGGACGGTCACGCGTACTTCAACCCGCGGTTGCGCGTACTTCATCAACCACGGTTGAATCGCGAAGTTGCTCTCTTGGTGAAACGGGTGTTCGCGAACTTCCGACCGGTTTCAGGGGCAGGGGATCAGCCGCTGGCTTCGGGTGATTCGACCACCACCACCGTGTTGTGGTCCGGGTCGCGCAGCATGAACATCAGCGGTGCCCCGGGAGGTCGCATCGGTTCCGGATCGAGATCAATGCCGCCGATCTCGCGAAGGCGGGCATGTTCCCCGGCCACATCGTCGGTTTCGACCCCGATCGCTCCGCCCCCCGGTTCGTCTCTCATCGGAGGGTTGAGGGCGAGGCGGGCCGTTGAGCCGGGCGGGGCCACTTCAACCCAGCGCATCTCGCCGCTCTCCCCGAATGGATCGTCGGCACGCAGTTCGAAACCGAGCTTTCCCGTGTAGAACTCGATCGCGGCATCCTGGTCGGAGACCGTGAACATCACGACACCGATGTTGTTGAGGGTGGTGGGGCGGGAATTCATTTGGTCTCCAGTCGGTAAGAGTCTGAATCCGATCCTAACCAGTGGCCTCTCGCATGTGAAGCGGCCAATCGTGTGCCTCCCGCGCGTGAGGCAGTCAATCGTTCGCCTCCCGCATGTGAAGCGGCCAGTCGTTCCCGGGCCACATTGATGGTGGAACGCGGCCATATGGATGTGCCGGTCTCCCGTGCAGCTTTGCGCCGGCTCAACCAGCCGTGAAGTGATCAATCAGTGAGACGCAGCCGGAGATCCGCGGCGGCGCGATCCCCCGGGCTGGAGGCGGCCCGGCCAGCTGGCCTTTCCAGCAGCCTGCCCAGTCCACCTTGATGTCGTAGCGGGCAGCGGTTCCGCTCTGCGTGGTCCGGCAGACCCAGATGTCGCCGGCCGGATGGCAGCCTTTTGCGGAGCCGCCGCCAACCGAGTGCGCGAGTGCGCCGTGGCTGGCCCCGAGGTAGGGGGTGGGTGCGAAGAGCACGATCAGCGCCATG
>JBGAOF010000228.1:0-2878 GCA_044221915.1 Solirubrobacterales bacterium | reverse complement strand
AAACTCTCGGTTGAGGAACAACACGAGCGCGAAGAAGGCCACAAAGCCCTCGGTGAAGAATCACAGGATGCCGCCGGCGTGAGAATCCTCCGCGCCGACGCCGCCTGACCGACGCCGACGGGGATCCGGCCCGCCCGGCTTCCAGGCATCTGTCTTCGGCGGGGCGAGTGGCCCACGACCCGATCCGGTGATGTTGGCTCCCGATAAGCTCGAACCCAGATGAAGCAGTTTCACGTCACCACCTTCGGGTGCCAGATGAACGAGCACGACTCCGAGCGGATGAAGGGCATGCTGAGCGCCCTTGGTTACACCGAATCCGCAAGTCGTGAAGATGCCGACCTGATCCTGTTCAACACCTGCTCGATCAGAGAAAACGCAGACAACCGGTTCATCTCGCACCTCGGAGAAGCCAAGCGGCTCAAGTCCGAGGAGCCGGAGCGGATAATCGGCGTGGGCGGGTGCTGGGCCCAGTCGGTCAAAGAGGAAGTCTTCCGACGTTTTCCCTTCGTTGACGTTGCCTTCGGCCCCGGCCAGATTCACATGCTGGCCGAGTTTCTGAACTCCGATCAGCTGACCTCCCAAGGGTATTTTGAATTTGAGGAATTCGCCGGCCATCTCCCCGCACAAAGAGCCCGGACCTTCCAGGGCTGGCTGCAGATATCCCAGGGCTGCAACTGTGTTTGTTCATATTGCATCGTGCCGACGACGAGGGGCCGGGAGCGAAGCCGGGGTCCGATTGAGCTGCGTGATGAAGCGGAGCGGCTCGCCGCCGACGGCGTGAGGGAAATCACCCTGCTGGGACAAAACGTGAACTCCTACGGCCGGGACCTGCCCCCGGCAGAAAAGACCCGGTTCTCCGAGCTGCTGGCGATGATTGACGCGGTGGAAGGGATTGACCGGATCCGTTACACCAGCCCGCATCCCAAGGACATGCGCGAGGATGTGATCGACGCCCACGCGCTTCTGCCAAGCCTGTGCGAACACATCCACCTGCCGCTGCAGTCCGGCTCCAGCCCGATCCTGAAGAAGATGCGCCGTACCTATTCGCGTGAACGCTATCTCGACCGGGTGGCGATGATTCGCGACCGGCTGCCGGACTGCGCCATCACCACCGACATAATCGTCGGCTTCCCCGGTGAATCGGAAGCAGATTTCGAACAAACCCTTGAAGTGGTCGAAGAGGTCGGGTATGACGGGGCGTTCACTTTCATCTACTCGCCCCGCCGGGGAACGCTGGCGGCCGAGATGGAAGGCCAGCTGCCACATCCGGTCAAGGTCGAGAGAATGGAACGGCTGATCGAGGTGGTCCAACGCCGGGCAAGGGAAGCCGCCCAGCGGTTCGTGGGCCGTCGGATGGAGGTTCTCGTGGAAGGACCCAGTCGCAACGATCCTTCCCGCATCCGAGGGCGAATCCGGCACAACAAGGCGGTGAACTTCGAGGGGACCGCTGAACCTGGCCAGCTGGTCGAGGTGGAAATCACTTCAGCTACGTCCCAGACCCTGACCGGCTCCGAACGGCTGCTAAGCAGAATCGGCGCCTGATCCCATGGGCGCCGGCAACCAGCCGGTCATCGCGATCTTCGGGCCGACCGGGATTGGAAAGACCGGGGTGGCGATTCAACTCGCCGGCATGTTGCGGGAACGGGGGGAGGATGCGGTGGCCGTGAACTGCGACTCGATGCAGGTCTACCGGGGCCTGGAACTGATCAGTGGCGCGGCCAGCCCGGAAGAGCGCCGGCTGCTGGAGCACAGGCTGCTTTCCTTTGTGTCGGTGAGCGAGGAATACAGCGCCGGGCGGTTCGGCACCGACGCAAGGAAGGAAATAGACGGGCTCGTTGAAGCCGGAAAGCCGGCGATCCTGGTCGGAGGGACCGGGTTGTATCTAAGGGCCGCTCTCTCTTCGCTGCCGATGCTGCCCCGGGTCGAGCCCGGGATTCGCCGTGAAGTCGAGGGCGAAGCTTCCGCCAGGGGCGGGGCGGCGCTTCACCGGGAACTTCCTGCGCATCTGGCCGAGAGGGTTCATCCAAACGACCTCAAGCGAATCACACGTCTCACCGAACTGATCCGGTCGGGGATCGAACCTCACCCGGATCACCGCGGCGGCGGTGAACTCTGGACGCGGGAGATGCGCCATCCGACGATCCTGGTCGGGCTGGTAGAGGACGACGATGCGCTGCGGCGGAAGATCCACCGCCGGGTTGAAGCCATGGCCGCCGCGGGGGCAGCCGACGAAGCGGAGGACGCGATCAGAGCCGGTGCGTCAAGGACCGTCCGGTCAGCGATCGGGTTCGAGGAATTCCGGCGGGGAGACCTTGAGACGGTGGCGAAGCTCCACCGCCGCTACGGTCGGCGGCAGATGACCTGGATGAGGCGGATGGAAGGGGTGCGAATCACGAACCGTAACGGCCTGAGTGACCGGGAGGTGGCCTCCCGGATACTGGATGAGGCCGACGACACAGGCAGATCCGGCAGGTCCGTACCTTCGCCCTGAGGCGTTGAACGAACGGCGGGCGGACTGCACCGGATGACGTGTACCAATAGCTTCCCGGTTCGCATGAAGTTCGAAAAATGGCAAGCGCTGGGCAAC
Source organism: Solirubrobacterales bacterium (assembly GCA_044221915.1). Classification (GTDB taxonomy): domain Bacteria; phylum Actinomycetota; class Thermoleophilia; order Solirubrobacterales; family 70-9; genus 67-14. The sequence continues at coordinate 291 of JBGAOF010000228.1, read as the reverse complement.
GACTACATCATCGTCGATGCGACCGATCTGCCCTGGGAACTCACGCCGCAACGTATTCAGCGGATCTGCGACCCCCATTTCGGCATCGGTTCCGACGGAATTCTGCTTGTCTCCAGGTCTCAGGAGCCGGAATTCGTGGCCAACCTGCGCATCTTCAATCCGGATGGCTCCGAAGCCGAACTTTCCGGCAATGGAGCCAGGGAAGCAATCCTCTATCTCAGGCGGAACGGCTGGACCGATGCCGAGACCTTTTCCATCAAGACAGTATCCGGTCCGATCACGCCAACCATC
>JBGAOF010000227.1:0-2882 GCA_044221915.1 Solirubrobacterales bacterium | reverse complement strand
ACCGGTGGCCTCGGGAACCTGTCCTGCTCGGCGGCCACCTCGACCTCGAATCCGTTGGCCCGCATCATCTCGATCGTGCGGCGGTTGCAGTGGCAGCCGTCGGCGACCTTCATCCAGGGCTTTTCGAGGCGATCCTGCAGGCGGCCGAGCCGGGGCTTCTCGGAACGGACATGTTCGAGAAACAGGAATTGCCCGCCGGGTTTCAGAACCCGCCGGATCTCGGCCATGGTCGCTGCCGGGTCAGCGACCGTGCACAGCACGAGGGTTTCGATAACCGTGTCGAAAGAGTCATCCTCGAAGGGGAGCATCTCCCCCGGGGCCCGCAGAATCTCGGGCTTCACCCCTTTCGACGGTACTTTCCCGGCGAGCATTCGCGCCTTGTGGATCTCCGGTTCAACCAGGACCAGCCGTTCGAGGCCTTCCGGGTAATGCGGAAGGTTCAGTCCGGTGCCGGCACCCAGTTCCAGCACCGCCCCGGAAACCTGGCTCACGAGCTTCTGCCGCCAGCGCCCGAGTCCCGTCTTCTCACCCAGCCAGAGAACCGGCTCGTAGAGGCGGGCGGAGAGCCGGCTCCCCGGAATCCGGTCGGCGGCGGCCTCGGCCTCTTTTCGAGTTGCAGTCACGATCCGATCCTATTGGTGCGGCACCTTCCCGCGGCCCGGACCGGAGTGGTTAAATGAAATCGGGTCATGACCGTTTTCGAACCGACGCTTTCAAGTGAGAAGCTTCTGGAGGCGACCGGGAAAGACTGGGATGAGTGGCTGGAGAAGCTCGACCGGGCCGGCGCGATGAAGCGGACTCACACCGAGATCGCCCGCTGGCTGGTCGATGAACAGGGGCTGCCCGGCTGGCTGGCCCAGTCGATAACAGTCGGTTACGAACGGGCCCGTGGCCTGCGGGATACAGCTCGCAGGCCGGGCGAATAGACACCCGCCCGAGGCTCTACTATCCCCGCTCATCCACCCCATCCCAACCGAAAGGTCCACATGAAGCATCCGCTCGCCGTCGGCGCCGCCTCCCTTGCGATCATGTTTTCGCTCGGTCTCGCGGCCTGTGGTTCCAGCGACAACTCCTCGGATGACGCGCTGCCCAAATCAGAACTGATTGCCCAGGCCGACGAAATCTGCAAGTCCGGCAACGAAGCCTTGGACCAGAAGATCTCCGACACTTTCGGGAACGAAACTCCGTCGAAGGATGAGGTTGTGACTTTTCTTGACCAGGAGATCCTCCCGGCGATCCGCTCCGAACTCGAGAAACTGCGTGAACTGCAGCCCGATGAAGCCGACGCGGATGCCTGGAACAACGTGCTTGACACGCTCGAAACGGAGATCCAGGCGGTCGAGGATGACCCGGAATCCGCCTACACCCAGAAAGAGCTTTTCCCGGAGTCAAGCGCCGCCGCGCAGGACTTCGGCCTCACGGTCTGTGGCTCAAGCTGAGCCCCGGGCAGTTTCTGCTCCAGGAAAGCCGCCTGCTCATGCGGGCGGCTTTCCTGCTTAAGCTTCCTTTCGCATGCACCTGCTTTTCCTTGATGAATCCGGCACCCCGGATGAAGGCATCTTTGCTCTGGGCGGGGTGATCGTCAGGGCGGACGACTGGCCGGAGATACGGTCCCGCTGGGATCTCTGCATGGAGCAATGTGGCTGGCCCGGGCGGGATGAGTTCAAATGGTCCGGGACTCAGCGTTCGAAGGCCGCCTCCGATGCGGCCGGCCAGGTCTACAACTGCCTGGCCGGGCTGCCGCTCCGTTGCCTGGTCACCGTGCTTTACACCGAGGTTGGCGGGCCTGACCTGAAGGAGAAGTTCTTCGCCACCCCCGATGATGTCTACGAGACAGCTTTCACCTTCGTTGCGGAGCGCTTCCAGCGGTTTCTTGTGACCGAGGATTCACATGGTGTGATCGTGCTCGATTCCCGCCGATACGCGGAGGATGACCACATGCGCCGGTTTTTCGACCGGATCCACAGCGAGGGCACCGAGTTCGCCGAACTCGACCGGATCGTCGACGGGCTGATGCTCGGCCCGTCGCATTATTCGCTCGGCCTCCAGCTCGCCGACCTGGTCGTCGGCCCGACCCGGGCTTCCCGTTTCAAGACCGGTGACGCCTCCCGGTTTTTCAATCTGCTTGAACCCCGCTTCCTCAAGAATCCCAACACCGGCAAGCTGAACGGGGTCGGTTTGAAGGTCTTTCCCGGCGCCCGGGATGAGGATGACCGCCTTTTCGAGCCCGGCTGACCCTGCCCGCTCCCGCGTCCCTCTATTCTCGGGCCATGGTGCATGACGTAAACGAAGCGGATTTTCAGCAGCTGGTGATTGAACGTTCCCGGCAGGTGCCGGTGGTGGTCGATTTCTGGGCGGAATGGTGCGGTCCTTGCCGCCAGCTCGGCCCGGCGATCGAGACCGCGGTCAAGGCCCGGCAGGGCAAGGTCGATCTGGCCAAGGTTGACGTTGATTCAAATCAGCAGTTGGCCTCGGCGTTCCGGGTTCAGGGCATCCCGGCGGTCAAGGCTTTCCGTGACGGCGAGGTGATTGACGAGTTCACCGGGGCCTTGCCGCCGGCCGGGATCGAGGCTTTTCTCGACCGGATCGTGCCTTCTGCCGAAGAGGAGGCTGCCGCCGCGGCCGTCGAGTCAGGGGACGAGGAGGCATTGCGCGAGGCCCTGGTTTCTTCACCTTCCAGCCCGGAGCTGGTCGCGGCGCTGGCCCGCCTGCTGCTGGCCCGGGATGAGGTTTCCGAGGCCGCTGAACTGACCGAGCCTCTTGCCGCGGGTGATTTCACCGTGGGCGGTTTGAACGCCCGGGCGACCCTGGCCGCGGGAGATAGCCCGCCGACCGAGGCGTTCCGGGCCTGGGATGAAGGCGACCACGAGTTCGCCCTCGAC
>JBGAOF010000226.1:0-2928 GCA_044221915.1 Solirubrobacterales bacterium | reverse complement strand
CGTCGAGAGCCGAGTTTTCAGCAAATAGGTCTGAAAACTCCCCTCTCGGTGAAAGTTTTCACCGATCCGGGTAGCTTGAGGCTATGGACTTCAAGAAGCTTGGCAAGCAGGTTGGGCAGCTGAGGAAGCAGGCGGAGGACAAGCTCGGGGACCGGGTCGAGCCCGGAAACCTGAAACGTGATGCGAAAGAGCTGCGCGAGATTCTCGCAGGGGATGGATCCCTTGTCGAAAAGGCAAAACAGGCGAAGGAAGAAGTGATCGACCGGGAGGAATCCCGGGCCTCGGGCGATGGCCGGCCCGAGGTGGATTCAGGCCGACAGGATTCCGGGGAGAGCCGCTCGGCGGATGAAAGCGGACCAGATTCCGGGGAGAGCCGCTCGGCGGATGAAAGCGGGCCAGATTCCGGGGAGAGCCGGTCGGGGTCCCGCTAGTGGGTGTCGCCGGAAGCGTGGGCCGGCGGGCGGGATTCCTCGGCCAGTGAGGTGATTTCAATGGCTCCGCGGGCCGCTCCGGTCAACACCTCGCTGGCCTCTTCCGCGTTGCGGGCATAAAGCTCAACCAGCAGGTGAACGGCAATCTCGTCGTCGTGATGCTTGTGAAACCGGACGTGGGTGAAGAACTCCCGGGTCCCGGCATCCCCGAACGCCCCGTAGGTGAGCGAATCGACAGCTTCCGGGCCGGCGCAGGCCTCAACCTGGCCCGCATCAACGGTGACCGTGCAGGAAGCGACCCACGGGGTTCCCGCGACCATTCGTTCCCAGCGGTCCTCGATCGGAAGCACCCTGCTCCCATCGAAATCGAGATGAGGCTGATCATGCATGCAATCGAGGCACTGGACGACCGATTCCAGGATCTCGTCATCGCCCTCGGTCGGAATGCCGGTCTCCGGGTCAACCGGGCGGATCGCGTCGTAGTGAACCTGGATCTCAAGGTTCCGGGACCAGCAGCGGTAGCACCTGAGCCACGATGAGATACGCGAATCCATGACCGTAGTTTTACCGGGGTTGCCACTCCGGGATGGCAGCCCGGGCTTCAGATCACTGTCCGTTGCCGGAGTTTCCGCCCGACTTGGACTTGCCGGCGGCCTTGTTGATGGCCTCGATGATTGCGTCGGAAGACTGGGTGTCCTCGATCGGTGTCAGGTTGCCGTCACCCTCCCGGATGGCGAAGGACGGCGTACCGGTGAGGCCGAGATCGGAAGCCTTTCCGTCAATCTGGACCAGTTGCTTGTCGAGATCGGGCTTCTCCCGATCCTGATTCCACTTGTCGATATCGGGTATCCCGGCCTTTTCCGCAATCTCGGTCAGGAAGTCATCGGTCACGTAACCGGAATTTTCGATGCCCTGATTGGCGTAGAAGGCCTCAAGGAAGTTCCACATCCGGTCCTGCTCACCGGCGGCCAGGGCAGCCTTGGCGGCAAGGGTCGAATCGGGGCCGAGAATCGCCCAGTTCTCGAACTCGAAGTTCGCGGTGCCGTCCTTGACCGGGCCGTCGATCACGGCCGGAAGGATCTCTTCGGCGTACTGACGGCAGATCGGACACTGAAGATCACCGAACTCGACCAGGGTGACCGGGGCACCTTCATCGCCCAGCATGTTTCCCTTCTGGGCGAGGCCGGAGAGCTGGGCCTGGCCGTTACCGCCGGACGAATCGCCGCCGTTGTCACTGCCGCCCGAACTGAGGGCGATCACCACAGCGATGACCGCGATCACAACAAGGAAAGCCGCGATACCGATGATCTTGGTCAGGTTCTGTCGCTTGTCGGCACTCCGGGACGCTGCCTCGGCCTGGAGGCGCTTCTCACGGAGTTCTTTTCTCTTCTGCTGGGGTCCGGTAGCCATTGGTCGGGATGCTACTAGGAGCAGGATTGCGGCGGGGCCGGGCTGGCTTGCAGGTCAGCTGCCCGAGCCGGATTCCGGCCCGGGCGCCAGCGAAGAATCACCGGGCGGCTCGTCGGTCCCGTAGAAGACGAGCAGACGACAGGTATTGACCACAAAAAGCATGGTCATTGTGACCGCGGAAGCGACGCACCACTGGCAAATCGAGAGAATCTCCCAGAGCTCAAGATAGGTGAGATAAAGGCTGAATCCGAACCCGAAAAGAGAAAGGAAAAACGCAGCCATCCGGGCGTTGTCGCCCCTGAACGCGGTCGCGGCGAGAATCATCGAATAGCCGGCCAGGCCGAGGATCGACACGTGAACACCAGCCAGCCGGGAATACTTGCTGTGTTCCACCGCCGCGCAGCCACCACCGCCACCGACGCATTGCGGAATGTCACCCTGGATCACCGCAGTCCAGACCACATAACCGGCGATGGCGATCCCAGCCAGGCTGAGAATCCCCGCGGTCGCGCGCAGGATCTTCTCGCCCCCATCGAGCCCCCTCCTGATCCCCCAGACCGATCCCGTGATCCCGATCAGGAAGAAGATCAGGAGAACTCCGGCAATCACCCCGGGGATCCCCTGGGTGAGCAGATGTAAGCGGTCGCTCATCCGGGATGCAGCCTACGCGGTGGCGGGCTCGGGGTCCCGGTGGTTCCCGGCGACCAGATCGGCGAACCGGCCCATGATCTCGTTCATGTCGAAATCCTTGGGGGTGAAGACCCCCGCAACCCCCGTCTCCCGGAGCCGGGCGGCATCCTCGGGTGGAATGATCCCACCGGCCACCACCGGCACATCGACGCCTTCCTCTTTGAGCAGCCGGACGACTTCAGGGATCAGTTCAAGATGGGAACCGGACAGGATCGAAAGGCCGATCAGATCAACGTCCTCCTGCACTGCCGACTCGACGATCTGCTCCGGGGTCAGGCGAATCCCCTGGTAGATCACCTCCATTCCGACGTCACGAGCCCTCAGCGCGATCTGCTCGGAACCGTTGGAATGCCCGTCAAGCCCGGGTTTGCCCACCAGCAGCCGGATCCGGTGCCCG
>JBGAOF010000225.1:0-2943 GCA_044221915.1 Solirubrobacterales bacterium | reverse complement strand
CCAGCCACCCGTCCCGACACCCGTCTAACCGCCAGCCCCGCCGCCCGACCAGGTCGTGACGAATTGTGGCTGATATCGGTCAGCAAGTCGTCACGACCGCAGGGGAACGGGGACCGCAGGGGAACCGGGACCGTAGGGGAACTGGGACCGCAGGGGAACCGGGCCTGTAGGGGAACCGGGCCTGTAGGGGAACGGGGACCGCAGGGGAACCGGGACCGTAGGGGGACGGGGTTGTACGAGACCGGGGGTCCGCCAGTTCGGCACTCTTCAGGGGGGATATTGACTGGCCGGGATTACCCGGTGGCGGGGAAGTGGAGCTTCGCGAGTTGCCGCTGAAGCCAAGGCCCCATGGTTGTCGCGTAGGTGGCACTGATGTGGTACGAGTCACGGTAGACCAGGGCGTTGCCGATCACGGCCGGGCAGCGCCCGTCACTGCAGAGGATCGGCATCGGGTCGATCATCGGCGTGCCGGTCTGCTGGGCGGCCTTGACGTCGAAAGAGGTTTCCATGTCCCTTTCCGGCTTGAAGGCGCACACCTTCAGGTTGTCGAGGTTTTCGGCGACGCATTCATGTGGCAGCCAGGGCTGTCGGGGTGCCTGGGCCTGGTCGCGGATCAGCACCACCTTGTCGGCATCCTGCTTCAGTTGCCGGAAAGTCTTCTTCATTCCGTCGACCAGATAGGGGTCGCTTTCCTCCCGGCTCAGCTGCTTGCCGTCCATCCTCAGGCTGTACACCGCCCGGGTCGAGGTGGCGACCACCACGAGGTCCGGGTGCTCCTCGGCAATCCTCGCCAGGGCGTTGGCTCGCCATTCGTCGCAATACTTGCCCAGTTTCACCTCGGCAACCGCGCAATTGGCCCGGGACAGACCGATGATCTTCCAGCCCTCCCGTTTGCCGATCTCGTCCAGGGTCGGCATGTACATCATCGAATGGGAATCCCCGAACAGAACCACAGTCTTGTCTCCGTCGGGATCCCCGTAGACGCAGTCCCCCGACTCGGTTCTCGGTCCCTGGATCAGGCAGCCATCCGAATACATGTCGCCCCGGTCCTCGCGGGCGTGGAGCGGGTTCGGCCTGATCGCGTCGACCTTGTTGACCATCGGCACCTCGCCGTTGCGGACCACCGCCGCACCGGCAACCTCGGACTGGTCGAGCAGCGTCACGTCGATCCGGTTGGTGCTCAGCATGAAGCCGCAGAGAGCAGCCCCCAACGTGCAGGCACCGCCGACCAGCAGGGCCCGGCTGGGCCGCAGCTTGAGGATCTTCGCGCGGCGCACCGGATCCTCGATCAGCGTGTGGCTGATTTCTGTCGGGATCCAGGAAAGCAGGGTGACAACAACCAGCCACTTCCAGGTCAGGTTGTCGAAGATGCCAAGCGCAAACACCACGAAGGGCCAATGCCAGAGATACCAGGAATAGGAGATGTCGCCCACGTACTGGAAAGGGCGAGTCGAAAGGATGCGGGTGGTTAGTCCGCGGCCCGATGCGCCTGCGACCAGCAGCGCCACCGTGGCGAGAACCGGGATCAGCCCCCGCCAGCCGGGGAAAGGGGTGGCCGCCGACATTGTGTAGGTCGCCCAGATCAGCACCGCAACGGCCCCCGCGCCAAGGACCGTGGCGAACCATTTCGGCAGTTTCAGCGTTTGCGGCAGGACCATCGCGAGGATTGCCCCGAAGGCAAGCTGCCAGCCCCGGGCCAGGGTCGAAAAGAAGGAAGCCTCCGGATTGACCTGGGTGAAGTGAATGCTGTAGACCAGCGAGGCGATCGCCAGCGGGATGATGATCAGCAGGATCACTCCCTTGAGCCGCCGCCTGAATCTCGTTGCCAACAATCCGGCCGAGAGCAGGATCAGCGGCCAGAGGACGTAGAACTGCTCTTCGACCGAAAGCGACCAGTAATGCTGGACCGGGCTGAGAAGCCCGTCCGAAGCGGCGAAATAGTCGACCCCCTGGGCGATGAAATGCCAGTTCACGACATAGAGTGCCGCGGCCAGCACATCCCCGCCGATCTCCACCTGGCGGGCGAGCGGAAAGATTATGAGCGAGCCGATGCAGATGAACAGCAGGACCGTGGCAGCCAGGGGCAAGAGCCGCTTCGCACGGCGCGCGTAGAAGTTGCGGATCGAAACGGTCCCTGTCTTCTCGATCTCCCGAACGACCAGCCCCGAGATCAGAAAGCCTGAGAGCACGTAGAAAACATCGACACCGATATAGCCGCCCCTGGCCCATGGGATGCCCGCGTGGCAGGCGAGAACCAGAGTGACCGCGATCGCACGGATACCCTGAATGTCGGGCCTGAAATGGGAGCCCGCTTCTTTAGCCGTAGGAGAGCCGCTTTCACGTGCGGCTACCTCGGCACCACCGAGAGCCATCGGGGCAGGCTACCTGTTTAGAGCGGCCAGACGCTCACCCGGAACCGGCCCTCGGGCAGCCACAGGCTCAGCTCAGGCCCTGATCCAGAGCGCGTCGTTACCGAGAGGAACCCGCCTGACCCGCCGCTCCGCGAGCAGCCGGACAAGTTCGACCTCGGCCGCTGCGGGATCGGGCCGATCGGTGCCCTCGGCAAGGATGGCGGCAACCTCCCCTGTGGTGAGCCCCGCGGGGTACGGATCAAGGGCCAGGAGAGGATCCTCGGCCGCGGGCGTTCTCGCAAGGCCGGGGTCGAGATTGGTGATGACGGAGTCGTAGGCCTCAATGGGCTGGAAGCCACCAACTTCGACGCGCCGGTCATCCTGCTCGAAAATGATCGAAGGTGCGGTGTAGCGTTCCCCGTCGGCGAGAGTGGCGGTCCTTCCCTGGGTGGCGGCGGCACCTCCGGCGGCGCCGATACCTTCCCCCTCTCGGGATGGCCCACCGGGATGCTGCTGGCCAAGGTGTTGGTGGCGAAGGCGGTTGCGTTGGTCGTAGCGGCGGCGCTTCGTCGCTCGGCGTACCGGTCGATCT
>JBGAOF010000224.1:0-2965 GCA_044221915.1 Solirubrobacterales bacterium | reverse complement strand
GCCTCGCGAAAAAGCGGGACCAGCACGGTGTAGACCGGCAGGCTCCGCTCGTCCATCGCGGCCAGGGTCTCCTCGTCGGTATTCACCAGATACCGGTGGCCCAGAGCCGCGTAACCTGCGATCAGCTTGTAGGCAGAAGTCAGGGCATAGAAAATCGCCAACAGGGCGAAGACGACAACAAGCGTCGCGACCGGCTGCCAGATCAGGAACACCAGAAAAACCAGGCAAAGCGCGATCAGCAGGACCTTTTGGCCACCACTCAGAACCTCATGCGCCGAACTGTCGGGAAACCGCTCCCGCAGGTTGTGGGTTGCGGTTTCGGTGTAGCGATCGCTGTTTATCTGCCGTTGCAGCCGGGCGATTTCGTTGGTTGGCGCCAGGAATTGCTGAACCCGGCGGCCGCTGTAGCTGGCGACTTCGGCCTCGTCAGCACCCAGACGGTCGGCGACCGCCAGATAGATGCTGTCGCCATCAATCGCGATCGGAACACACTGGAGCCGCTGGCACATTTCGTCCGGAAGCACATCCCGCGGCGCACGCTCGGCGTCGAAATCGCTCAGATCCACCGTCGGCATGTCGAGCTGCTCGGAAAGTACCCGCAAAAGCTCTGTCTCTTCGAGCGCCCCGCCATGCACCAGGACCTCACCGATCCGGCTGCCGGTCCGGGACTGTTCCGCCACGGCTTCACCGAGCTGCTGTTCGGACACCAGCCCGCGGCTGGCCAGGGTCTCACCCAGCCTTGGAGGTACCGCGAGTCCATGCTTGACCAGATCCTCAGCGGAGAACTCGGTCCCCTCCGGGCGGCCATTGGTGGCGAACAGGCCGTCAATCGCAAGGTCGAGTTCGGTCTGATCGGCAAATAGCCAGCGGGTTTCGTAACCGGTCTGCTCACGAACCGCGCGATCGGCCGCGGGATTGAAGGAAACCGGGCCGGCCATGGTGATCAAGCCGCGGTCAAATTCGATCGGGACGATGTGGTAGCGACGGCAGACCTCCACCGGCAGCAGATGGGCAACTGCCGAGCTCAGCGTGACCATCCGCTCGCTGACCCCGCTGGTCGAGTCGCGAACAAGCAGCCGACGGGCAATCGCGGTGGCCATCAGCGACTGACCTCACGGACCTCGGTCGTGGTCTCCACCTCGATGGATTCCGAGGTCCCGCCGTTGCCGCTGTCCGCCCCGCCCCTCTTGCGGTCGCTGACCAGCATCACGATGATCCCCCCGAGGAAGACGAAGAACGGCACTATCAGGAAGAACCCGAAAAGAACCGCGAAAGCGGCCAGGATGCCGATCACGAAGACCAGCGCGCCAAATGCGCCGCCGCCGTTCACAGGCCCGTCGGAGCAGCCACGCCGCTCTCGCGCCCGCCCATCGGTTGGGCCAGCGCAATCGTCACCGAGTCACTCGAGGACTCGATGACATCGAATGCCACCGGCAGCTTGCGTCGCAGCGACGAAATCAGCGAAACTCCGTCCTCCACCTTGGTGTCGATGGTTGCGGAGTCACCCCGCAGTTCGCTCAGCGTTGCCGCCTCGACCCCTTCGGTGTTCGCCAGGGCATCTTCAACCACTCGAGCGAGGCTGAGGTCACGAAGTGGCCGGACGATCACCCGCACATCACCGCCGGTCGGCAAATCGAAATCCTCGGTCACCGGAACGGGCGGCGGGCCTTGTACCGGCACCCCCGGCAACGGCCCGGAAAGCGGATCCGAATCGGAGTAGCTGCGGGCCACAGCCTGGCCTGCGGAGACCCTCGCTTCGAGGGCGTCGAGGCGAGCGGTAAGTTCCGCCCTGAGTTTGCGGAGCTCCTTGAGGATTTCTTTTGAGCGGTCTTTGGCCATTGAACGCCGATATTATCGGCTTGGGCAAGCTATCTGAACAGGTGACGGTAAAGCTTGCTCCGTCGAGTGACCACTATAGGCGAGCGGGAGGACGACCGTCAAGACCGCCCCATCGAGAATCCAACCTTTCGGCATGCATCAGGCCCACCGGGGATATCCGGACCTGGCCGGGTACCGTCAAACCCAGCTTCGCCACGGAGTTATCTTCGCCCTGGTAACGGCGCTCTGCTTCGGTCTGAGTCTGGTTTCGGCCGAGGAAACGGACTGGCTGCTCTACTTCTCGGGATGGGCGGTGGCTCTGGCTGGTGCCGGACTGGCCTGGATCAGGCCATCCCTTTGGCTTCTGGCTCCGTTCGGGGCCCTGACCGGAGCGATCCTGGTCCGGGCCGGGACCGACGGACTCGATGCCGGGCTCGGCCCCCTGCTTCTGATTCCGGTCCTTGCCGTGGCCGGTTACGGTTCGAGGCGGGCGCTCGCGGTCATGCTCGCCTGCGTCGGGGTCGGCAGCTTCGCGACCTACCTCGCCGCCAACGGCGAGGGATTCTCGCTTTCGCCAATCTGGCGACAGGACATTCTCCTGGTCGTTATGGCGGCCGTCCTCGGGATCGTGATTCAGGACCTGGTGACCAGGATGAGGCGGGAACGCAATCTGGCCGACGAACGCGGCCGGATGATCGAAGAACTTGCCCTGACCGATCCCCTGACCGGAATCGACAACCGGCGCGGGTGGGAAAGAGCAATCGGGCGATCGATCGGCCAGGCCGGCCGTCGGGGGCAGCCGCTCGCCCTGGCCATGCTGGATCTCGATCATTTCAAGCAGTACAACGACAACTACGGCCATCAGGCCGGGGACGAATATCTGCGCCGAGCGGCAACCGCCTGGGAGCAGCGCAGCCGGGCCGAAGACCAGGTTGCCCGCTACGGAGGTGACGAGTTTGTGGTCACCATGCCGGACACCGACCTTGCCGGGGCCCGAACGATCATCGAACGGCTATGTCATGGCCTGCCGGTGCTGCCGGCCGACCCCGAGGTCGGGATCACCTGTTCGGCGGGAATCGCCGAATGGGACGGAACGGAAACGGCCGGGCAGTTGCTGGCCCGGGCCGATGGGGCCCTCTACACCGCC
>JBGAOF010000223.1:0-2966 GCA_044221915.1 Solirubrobacterales bacterium | reverse complement strand
GATTCGACGGAGTCGGTGCCGACATCCTCGACCTCATGGCCGGCGGCCTCGAGTTGTGTCTTGACTGCTTCCTTCAGTTCAAATCCGGCGTGATCTGAACCCATTGCGATTTTCATGAGGCGAGACTAGCCTGATCCCGGGCACTGCCGCGGCTCGGCTACCATCGCCCCATGACCACCCGGATCCTCGTTCCTCTTGCCGGATTCTTCTGTGCCGCGGCAGTGCTTCTGGCAACCACGACCAGCCAACCGGCATCTGGGGACTTCCCCGTCGACCGCCCGAATGGGGGCAAGGATCCCTGCCGCACCCCGAAGAAAGCACGCAAGCTGCTTTGCCCGGACCTGAGGATCGGCAAGCCGTCGGAGATGTATCTGGACCGGGACCTGAGACCGGGACGCGCGCTGCTGAGAGCCACCAATGACATCCGCAGCCGGGGATTGGGTCCGATGGAGGTCCGTGGCCACCGTGACCGGTCCCGTTCGATGAACGTGACCCAGGCGATCAGGCGACGCGGCGGCGGCTATGCGCTCTTCCCTACCCAGGGCCGCCTGCGGTTTTTCAAGGTCGGCTACGAGTGGGGCGGCTCCTACTGGAAGGTGAGAAATCCGCTCCGGTTCGAACTCTGGCAGGTGGACCGCAGCGGTCGCAAGACGAAGCTGGTACGCACCGGACCCAAGCAGTTCTACTGCTTCCGTGACCTCGAACGAACCAACCCTTCGGGGAGCTCGCCTTCGCAGCCCGTCTATCCCGCCTGCAACCAGAACCCGAAGGTGCGTCATGTCACGCTCGGAACCTCGGTCGGCTGGTCGGACATCTACCCCTCAACCTACGACCTCCAGTGGATCGACGTAACCGGATTGCGCGGCTGTTTCGCCTACGTCCTCCACCTCGATCCCGGGAATGTGCTCTTCGAGCGGAGCAAGAAGAACAACTACGCTCAGCGAATTGTCCGCCTGCCCTGGCGTGGCTACGACCGGCGCGGCTGCTGAACCTCCGTCCCGGCACGGATGAAACCGGGCAGGTGGCTCCGGCAGACCACCTTCCGGACCTCAATGGCTGCTTAGCGGCCGAGGGCAGCAATCAGATCGCCGCGGCTCATGCCGCCTTCACGAAGGATCTCCCATTCCCCGTGTTCGTCGTAACGGGTCAGATCGACGACCGTTGACGGCAAGCCCGTCAGTCGCCCGCCGTCGATCGCCAGGTCCACCTTCTCCCGGACCTCCGGCACCACGCCCTCGAAAACGGAAGGGGAAGGCTCGCCGCTGAGATTGGCACTGGTCTGAAATAGAGGAAACCGGACCCCGGCAAGGGGACCGTCAATCACCCTGATCCCGAGCCGGGAAGGGTCCTCGCGGCAGGCCAGCGGATATCGGTGGCGCGGGTTCGGCACAACCAGGGTGACCGCGCCCGGCAGCAGCCTGGCTGCCGCTTCGGCGATCCGCTGACCGAGGTCCCTGGTCAGGTCCCTCATCGCCAGCGGCGACAGATACATCACAGCGGAGGGCTTGCCGTCATCACGGCCCTTGATCTCGTGGATTCTCCGGACCGCCTTCTCGTTGAGTGGATCGCAGGCGAGCCCGTAAAGGCCGTCAGCCGGAAACAGGGCAACACCGCCCCTGGTGATGCAGCTTTCCAGGGCCTGCCGGGCGGAGTCGCCCGCGTTGACGCTTGTCGCGATGACCTTCACCAGACGATCATCGCATCCGGGTGACCTCAGTCGCCGGCCCGGACCCGGCCGGAGCAGAAGCCCCGGGGTTCAGGACCGGCCGACCACTACCCGGCCGATCCCGGCCAGATCGAAGCGAAGCGCGGTGTCGGCCCAGCCCGCCTTGCGAACCATCTCGCGAACCTTTTCGCCCTGATCGTGACCGATCTCCAGCCCGATCACCGGTGCTCTGATCCCCGTCGCCGCCAGGACCTCGAGGACCTCGGCAATGACACTGGTGCCGTCCGGACCAGCGTAAAGCGCGTCCTCGGGTTCCCATCGGCCGACCTCGGGCGGCAGTTCCGCTCGGTCCGGCACGTAGGGAAGGTTGGCGAGGATCAGATCGAAGCTCGCCGGCCCCTCCGGCAGTGAACCAGCCGCCATCTCGACCCGGTCACTGAAACCAAGCCGCCTTGCGTTCGCCCGGGCGACCTCGATCGCGTCGCTGGAAGTGTCGGTTGCGACCACCCGGCAAGCGGGCAGCTCGTCGGCGATCGCAAGGGCGATCGCCCCGGAGCCGGTGCCGATTTCGAGCACCCTTCGCGGCCCGGTTTCAAGCGCAAGCTCGACCAGCATCTCGGTTTCCGGCCGCGGGACCAACACCCTGCGGTCAACCGTCAGCTCGATGTGGCGGAACCCCTTGCTCCCGAGGATGTAGGCGACCGGCTCGCGGCGCAGACGCCGCCGCACCGCCTCCGCGAAGGACCGAGCGAGGGCCGGATCGAGGGTGAGCTCACGGTCGGCGATCAGCTCTGCCTGGTCTATCCCGCCGAGTCGGGCGAGCATCACCTCGGCGTCAAGCCGCGGAGTGTCGACACCGGCTGCCTTGAACGCGACAATCGCCCCCTCCAGGGCATCACGGGCCTTCGCCCCTGCTTCGGGCGGCGGCCCCGGGAGGCCCATGCTCAGACCGCCTGGGCTTCGAGCCGGCGACGCTTCTCTTCCGCGGCCAGCGCGTCCGTGAACTGCGCCAGCCCGCCGTTCATGACTCCGTCGAGGTCATGCGCGGTCAGCTTGATCCGGTGGTCGGTCACCCGGCCCTGCGGAAAATTGTAGGTACGGACCTTTTCCGATCGCTCGCCGGTTCCCACCTGGGCCTTCCGTTCTGCGGCCACCTGCGCCTGCTGTTCAGCCAGTTGCCGCTCGTAAAGCCGGGCGCGCAACACACGCATCGCTTTCTCGCGGTTCTGGAGCTGGGATTTCTCGTCCTGCATCGAGACGACTATGCCGGTCGGCTTGTGGGTGATGCGAACCGCGGAGT
>JBGAOF010000222.1:0-2967 GCA_044221915.1 Solirubrobacterales bacterium | reverse complement strand
CCGGACCTGGTCGAGATTGGTGTCACCACCGAAATCGGATTCCATGTGTCCGATCACATCCTGCTCCATGAAATAGCGCAGATACCGGTCATGGAGATACTCGAAGAGCGGGACCGAGGTCGGCGATGTGCGCCTGGCGAGATCGGCCAGCTCGTGAGCCATCTCGATTTCGCTGAGGCCATCCTTGATCATCGGTTCATGGACGAACAGATGGAAGAGCCGGACCTCAGCGTCAGCGATACGGCGGACCGCCTGGGCGTAGACCCGGGTGAGCTGGAGCACCGCCTCAACGGGCAGGCCGGCCTTTGCTACCTCGCCCATCCGTCCGATCGCTTCAACGTCACGGGCTGAGAGGCCCGAATCACGGTCGGCCGGAGTTCCGAGCACGGTCAGAATCCGCTCGATCATCTCGACGCTCAACCCGGTCAGTTCAGCGGCGGTTTCGAGATCAACCCTTTCGCTTTCGTCCGCGAACAGGTCCTCGGCCATGCCGAATGCGAGTTTGCCTTCCTTGCCGGCTTCCTTCAACTCCTCAAGCGAATGCCCGCGTTCGCGCATCCTGGCAACGATCCGGGCCTGGGCGGCCGCTGCCGCTGTCCACCGACCCTTGCGCACCGGAACTATCTTCTCGTCCGCCCAGCGAGTCAGAGTGCCAGGGGAGACCCCGGCCCGTCTCGCCGCCTCATTGAGGCTGATCTGCTCTTCGCTGGCCATGCCCGACCGAGGCTATACGAGCGAGGACCCGGAACCGGGGGGAATGCGAACCGGCGCCCAGCCCTTGGCGAAGCATGGACGGCGGGGAGGGAGCCATCCCCGCCGTCCACCCGGGCGCTACTCCACGTGAACCTGGGTTACTTCGTCTCCTCGTTCACCGGTCCTGATCCGAATGGCCTCCTCGACCGGGATCACGAAGATCTTGCCGTCTCCGATTTCACCGGTCCTGGCATGGCGCAGGATCGTCTCGACGATGAGGTCTTTGTCCGAGTCGGCGACGACCACCTCGATCTTGAGCTTGGGTCGCACGTTGACCGTCACGGTCGACCCGCGGTACTGCTCGACGATGCCTTTCTGCCGTCCCGAGCCTTTGGCCTCGAGGATTGACATCGAAGGGAATCCCTTCTCGAGCAGTTCGGACCGGATCGGCTCGAAGGACTCGTGCCTGATGAATGCTTCGATCTTTTTCATCCTGGTTTCTCTTTCTTTCAGGCCTTGCCGGGGATTTCGGCCGGCGCGACCGGCGTGCCGGCGATGGACGGGGTGTAGTCACCGGAGGGATATTCCGGCTGGGGAATGAATGCCTCGGGGTATCCGTACATTCCGTGGGTTGCGATGTCGAGGCCGGCTTCCTCCTCGGAGTCCGAGACCCGGATCCCGACTGTTGCCTTGAGGGCCCGGAACACAAGCCAGGAAGCCGCGAAGACGAAGATGAATGTTGCCACGACTGCGACCACCTGAACCGCAAGCTGCCCCAGGGTCGAGCCCAGCGGGGCATCTCCGAAAATGCCGTAGAAGAGTCCGGCACCGGCGCCATCCAGCACCAGCCGCGGCGAGGCGAAAAGACCGACCGCAACGGTTCCCCAGATCCCGGCCAGGCCGTGAGCCGACAGGGCCCCGATCGGGTCGTCGAGGTATTTCTCGATCGCCAGGACTCCCAGCACGACGATGATGCCGGCGATGAAACCGATGATCGGCGCAGCCCATGTCTCGACGAAGCCACAGCCGGCGGTTATTCCGACCAGCCCGGCTATCGCGCCGTTGCCGGCCATGCCGACATCCAGCGACCTGGTCTTGATCCAGGTGACGAGGGTGGCCGCGATAACGCCGGCGGCGGCGGCAAGCTGGGTGTTCCACATGACCTCGCCGAAGAAGCTGAGATCGGTGCCGAGGGTAGAGCCGCCGTTGAAGCCGAACCAGCCGACCCAGAGGATCATCACCCCGAGACCGACCAGCGGCATGGAGTGACCCGGAATCGCCCGTGGGGAACCGTCGGTGGCGTACTTGCCCTTGCGGGCACCGAGCAGGAGCAGGGCCACCAGCCCGGCGGTAGCACCGGTGAGGTGAACAACCGAAGACCCGGCGAAATCCATCACCGGCCGGCCGGCAACGTCAGAGAGCAGCCCGCCACCCCAGACCGAATGTCCGACCATGGGGTAGATGACCGCAGCGAAGATTGTGCCGAAGACGATGTAGGCACTGAACTTGATCCGTTCCAGCGTCGTGCCCCAGACGATGGCCAGCGACACGGCGCAGAAGGCGAAGCTGTAAAGCATGTACATGACCGAGTTCGAGTCGACCAGGACCTTTCCGCCTTCACCATCATTGATCAGCTGGCCGAAATGGTAGAAGAGGCCCGAGGTTCCGAAAAGATCATTGCCATAGCCGATGATCGCGGCACCGACCGCCCAGAACGCGATCGAGGCGACCGCGAAGTTGACGAATATCTTCATCACCCCGGCCCCCGCATTCTTCATCCGCGAGAAGCCGATTTCGAGGAACATGAAGCCGGCCTGCATCAGCAGGACCAGCACGCAGGCCAGGGCGATGAACACTCCGTTCAGCTCGGCGGATCTGGCTTGAAGGTCGGTGGCCAGACTGGCCGAAGCGATATCGGGGACAAGCAGCCCGGCCAGGATTGCCGCCAATCCGGCCATACCTGTGTTTCGTAGTTTCATTGAGGTTGTTCCTCCTGTTTCACGCCACCCGGAACTTCCGGTCGCGGCTCGGCGGTTTGCTGACCGGACAAACCTAGAAACGCAGGGAGAACATCTTTTTGGCCCCTGGGAGGAAATGCCACCGCCCCGCCTTGTGCGCTCGTCGGAAAGGCCTCCTTGCTCCGTTTCGGCGGTTCAGGGCAAAATTTCCCATGAGAGCGGCGATTGCCGCTCTCCGGGGGAAGGAATGCTCAGCCGTCCTGGATCGGGATGTCGAGATCTCGGGCGGCCAGGGCTACCTGGCCGGCGATCCGAT
>JBGAOF010000221.1:0-2973 GCA_044221915.1 Solirubrobacterales bacterium | reverse complement strand
GGCAGCCGAGGTGGCGCCCGTGGCCGAGACCCAGGCGGACATGTTCGTCCAGCTCGACACGACCTTCGCGGCCCTGGCCGAGGTCGCCCGGCCCTACATCCAGGATTCGATCAGTGAAGGCGTCGATACCGAACTCTCGATAATCCGCAACGGCCCCCGGATCCGGCCCTTCCTCTACTCCTCGGCCCGCTTCATGAAAGCCCTGCGCCCGGGTGCCAAGGCCCTGGGAGAGAGCGCCCCGATAGTTGCCGATTCATTCGACGTAGGGATTCCGGTCCTGCGTTCGTCGCCGCAGCTTTATGACGAACTGGCTCCGACCGCGAGGTCGTTGCGCAGATTCGGCGAGAGCACCACCAACAACGACGGTCTCGACAGCTTGATCCGGACCAACCAGATCCTTACCCCGCTCCTGCGGCAGGTCACGCCTTCCCAGAACATCTGCAACTACGTGAACCTGCTGCTTCGCAACGCCGCCTCGGCAACCGGCGGACACAACGCGGACGGCAACTACGTAAGGGCGATCAGCGTGATGCCGCCAATCGGACCGAACGCAGAAGGCAATCCCGCCGCAGGGATCGCCAACGGCGGCGGCCTCGGGCCGGTTGACAAGAACTTCCTTCACTCGAACCCGTACCCGAACTCGGCCGCACCCGGACAGACCCGCGAATGCGAGCCGGGCAACCTGCCGGCCGAGTGGGGGACCACCGGCGGCTGGCCGAATCAGGTCATGATCGGCAACATCCCCGGGGACCAGGGTTTCCTGACCGAAGGCCAGTCACAGTCGCAGCTGGATTGGGTGACCAAGTGACCGACCACCGCAAACCGAGCCGCTACAACCAGCAGTTCTTCCGTCAGTGGAGCGGGCCAGGACCCCTTTTCTTCGGTCTGATCGCGGTGGTCCTGGTTCTACTCGGCCTGTATCTGGCCTTCACCAAGTCGATTCCGTTCACCAGTCCGGGCTATGAAGTCCAGGCAACTTTCCGCAACGCGGTGAATATCGCAATCAAGTCCCCGGTCCGGATCGCCGGAGTCAACGTGGGCAAGGTGACCGGCAAGGAACTCAAGGGCGACAACACGGTCGTCACTTTCACGGTTGACGATGAAGGACGGCCGATCCGGGAAGACGCCACCGCGCAGATCCGGCCGCGGCTCTTCCTCGAAGGGAACTGGTTCATCGACCTGCAGCCCGGAACCCCGGAATCCGGGGAGATGCCGGACAACGGGATGATCCCGGTCAGCCGCACCGCGACCAGCGTCCAGGTCGGCGACCTGCTGCGAACACTTCAGACCCCGGAGCGGGCGAATCTCCAGCGCCTGCTGGAAAGCCTCGGGACCGGCCTCAACGCTAAACCGACGGCGGAGCAGGACCTGACCTTCGAACCGTTCGTCCAGGGACTCAGTGGCGGTGAAGCGCTCAACCTCGCCTACCAGAGGGGTGAGGTGGCCGCTCGCGGTACTGCCATCGTGAACGCCGCCACCCTGGGCACCCAGCCGAATGATCTCGGCAACCTGCTCCGCGGGCTGACCCGGGTCACGGGGGCGGTCAACGAGAGGGGGGATGACCTCCAGGGGTTCGTCACCAATTTCGCCACTTTCACCGGGGCGCTGGCTGCGGAATCGGAGAATCTCGGCCTGACTATCCAGCGGCTGGGGCCGACCCTGGTCGTGGCCCGCCGCTCTCTGGTCAGCCTCAATGCCAGCCTGCCCGCCCTGCGAGGCTTCGCGATCGCCTCGCGGCCTGGCCTGAACGAGCTGCCCCGGACGATCCGGGTAACGCGCCCCCTGCTCCGCCAGCTCCAGAAGCTGCTGACCAAGCCTGAACTGGCGGGCCTGGCGAAGATCATCCAGCGGTCGACCCCGTCGGCTGCCCGCTCGGCCGCGGCAACCCTGAAGCTGCTGCCCCAGCTGAGGAACTTCGGACTTTGCATCGCCGAGACCATCAGCCCGACCGGCGACCAGGTCATCAACGATGGCGCTTTCAGCAACGGCCAGCCGGCTTCGCGGGAATTCTTCTACGCCTCGGTCAGCGCGGCCGGCAGCTCGAATGCGCTCGACGGGAACGGGTCATTTGCCCGGATCCAGGGTGGCGGCGGGCCGGTCTCGGTCAAGATGGACGACCCCGAGGAGCCCTCGCCGAAGGCGAACGTGCTCTACGGGCGTCTCCAGTCCGCTCCGCTTGGCAGCGCGCCGCTGGCGCCCGGCACGCCCCCTATCGTGAGCGACCAGCTCTGCAGTGAACAGCAGATCCCCGACCTCAACGGACCGATGGCCGGTCCCGGAGCACCCAGTCCGGCGGCATACCCGTGAAACGCGCAATAAAGGCACATTTCAAGGATTTCCTGGCGATTGCCGGCCTGGTGGTCATCGCGATCGCGGTGCTGCTCTTCATCCTCTCCAACCAGAAGGCAGCGCTGCCTTCCTGGATTCCCTTCCTCGGGCAGGATTTCTACTCGATCAACGTCGAAATGGAAACGGCCCAGGCGGTGACCCCGGGCCAGGGGCAGGCGGCGGTCATCGCCGGCATCAACGTCGGCAAGGTCGGTGCCTCGACCCTGGAGGACGGCGTTGCCAAGGTCAGGCTGGACATCGAACCTGAGTACAAGGACCTGATTCACCCTGACGCGGAGTTCCTGCTTCGCCCGAAAACGGGCCTCAGCGACATGGTGATCGAGATTGATCCCGGGACCAAGGGACCAACACCGCCGGAGGGCACGACTTTCCCGGTCGCCCAGAGCATGTCCAACGTGCAGATGGACCAGATCCTGGCGTCGCTGGACCGTGACACCCAGGACTACCTCGTCCTGCTGCTCACCGGCGCAGGCGAAGGACTGCATGACAAGGGCCCCGAGCTCTCGCAGGCACTGCGCCGGTTTGCCCCGTTCGCGACCTACACGGCCCGGCTCAACGACTACAGCGACCGCGCGCGCACCGGCCGCTAGCTCGGCGCCTTGTCACGCGTCGTCGCGCGCCTCT
>JBGAOF010000220.1:0-3011 GCA_044221915.1 Solirubrobacterales bacterium | reverse complement strand
AGTAAGGCCGACCGACTGAAGCAGAAAATCGCGGAGAAATCCGCCGCAGAATTGAAAACGGCCGGCCCCCAGGGGTCGGCCGTTTTCATATGAAACGAGTGTTTGCGAACTGTTGCCCGTTCCGGTATGCTCCCGCGAACAGACTTGTGTGATCACTCTCTGCGAATGTGATCGGGCAGGGGAAGACAGGGAGGGCGGCCAAAAGGCCGCCGGGAAACATCAGAAGCAGGGACCCCGCTGCATCAAGGGAGAAAGCAACCGGCCGGACCCCCAGGGAGAAGGCCATGGAGGAAAGATGAACAGCACCGCACTATCCACCAAGGGCATAAAGGTTGCCGTCAGCGCGTTGCTGGCAGCTGCTGCCTTCATGGCCCTCGGCCTCGCTCTCGGCGCTGGCAGCGCCAAGGCCTCGACCCCGGGCGGCTCAATCAGCCCGGATTTCAACTACGTCGGTCTCACGGTCGGTACCAGCGTCGCCGGCGACATCGACACCATCGTGCTCGAGCCGCCGGCCACCGCAATCGGTATCAACGGCACCTACAAGGACACCGAGGGCAACTTCACAATCCCGAAATCGGGCGGGCTTGATTTCCCGCCGGTCGTGGTCGACCTTGACCTCGTCCAGATCAACGGAGAAATCGCTCTCAATGAGGACGGTGTCGGCCAATACAACGAGGCCACCGGCGAGATGAGCATGGATCTCAGTCTCTCCCTCACCCTCGGCGTGGATGACCTGGAAGCACTCTCCCAGGAGATCGGCATGCCGCTGGGCACCGGCAAGCTTGCCTGCAAGCTCGCCCCGCTCAACGTCACCCTGGCGACCGGGAAGGGCTGGCCGCATCCAGGCAAGCCGTTCGCCGACAAGACCGGGCTCACCGATGGTGCCGTTGCTGGTGCCTGGCGCAGCAAGCCTCCGATCACCGCAACCGAAGGTGACCAGTCGGTCTGCAACATCATCGGCGGCATCCTGCAGCCGGTGGGCGGCATCTGGCTGGCCAACAGCACCACCCCGGTGGGCACCATGCCCGCGGCAACCGACACCAAGCCGACCGTCTACACCTGCGAGGAAGACGGCCTGGTCGGCAACCCGCCGAACTGCGAAGAGCCGCCGACCGCGGCCAACTTCAGCAAGGTGACGGTTACTCCCGCCAAGGGCAAGATCAAGGTCGGCAAGAAGGCGACCGTCACCGTCAAGGTGACCAACACCGGTGGCTCTTCCGGCACCGCGACGATCAAGGTCACTTCGAGCAACAAGAAGGTCACCGCACCGAAGACAGTCAAGGTAGCTGTCCCGGCCGGCAAGACCGTCTCGAAGAAGATCACGGTCAAGGCCGCCAAGACGGCCAAGGGCAAGGCGACCATCACGGTCAAGGTGGGCAGCAAGTCCGCCAAGTCCAAGCTCACCGTCAAGTAGCGCCAGCAACGCCACGCAAGTGGATTGAAAGGGCCCCGGCAATGCCGGGGCCCTTTCTCGTTCCCCGGCAGGAAGCTTCCGAAGGAGCCCGGCAGACGGGCGGCAGACGGCCGCCCGGGCCGTCGCCCGAGGGGTCGCTCAAGGGCCGATTCCCGATAGCCTGTCGAGGCCTTGGCGAGGTAGCTCAGTTGGTAGAGCACACGACTGAAAATCGTGGTGTCGCCGGTTCGATCCCGGCCCTCGCCACTCGCCACGAATCGTCGGGCGAGGTACCGGTTTCAGCTGACGAGGTTGCGGCCCACGAACTCGAAAACGTCGGTGAATACTTCGGCCTTGTTGAGCTCGTGGAAAAGCTCGTGGCGGGCTTCCGGGTATGTCTTCTCTTCGGTTCCCGGCCCGGCCAGGCTCCCGATCGTCTCACGGGTCAGTTCGAAGGGAACCAGCTGGTCACCGGTGCCGTGGATCCAGAGCACCGGAAGTTCCCCAAAGCCGGGTCCTGAACGTGCTCGATCTACCGCCTCGACCAGGGCGACCAGCGTTTCCCGGAGAAACGGTCCGTGGTAGACAAGCTCGTCATTCAGGTAGGCCTCTTGGGCAAGTTCATCGCGTGAGATTACGGTCGGGTCGATCGGTATCTCGGGAATGTCATCGAGCTCAAGCAAGGCTTCCAGCGCCGGATTCCCGCCCAAGAGCGGACTTGAAAGCACCAGGGCATCCACCGGCCGGCTCCCCTGCTGGACAAAAAGCGTGGCGATAAGGCCACCCATTGAATGGCCGAGCAACAGGACCGGCAGGCCCGGATGTTCGGAAACGGCGAAATCGTAGAGGCGGTTGAGATCCTCAAGCAGCACATCGGCGTCACCGACCAGCCCCCGTTCCCCGCCGGAATAGCCGTGGCCCCAAAGGTCGGCTGCGTAGACCGCCGCCCCGTGCTCTTCCAGCCGTTCGGCAAGTTCCGCGTGACGGCCGGCGTGTTCGGCGTAACCGTGGGCCAGCAGGGCCAAGTAGGCCGGATCACCGACCGGGGCCCATTCGTGAACCACAATCTCGCCCTTGCCGCCCTCGATTCTCCTCATAGCTCACATCCCTTTCCGCCTCGACCCTTCCACCATCGCTTCCAGCAGGGTAACCGCCCCCGCCTTGGACAGGGGCTCGTTCAGGTTCCCGCACTTCGGACTCTGAACACAGGAAGGGCAGCCGGAATCGCATGGGCAGTCAGAAATGAGCCGAAGTGAATCTGTGACCAGCTGTGGGAACAGATCGAATGCCCGCCGGGTCAACCCGATCCCGCCGGGATGGCCGTCGTAGATGAAAATCGTCGGTGATCCCGTCTGCATGTGGAGATTCGTGGAAAGGCCACCGATGTCCCAGCGGTCACACATGCCGATCAGCGGCAGCACCGCGATCTGACCATGTTCGGTCGCATGAAGGGCGCCCAAAAGCTCGTTCAGTCCCAACCGCCCGAGAAACTGCTCCGGCACCTCGTACCACAGCCCCCGGGTGCTGAACTGCTGCTCGGGCAGGTCCAGGTCGACCAGGTCGAAGGCCTCCCCATCGGCGGAGAACACCCGCTGGAAGGCGGTCACCTGGTCGGTCA
>JBGAOF010000021.1:15982-16518 GCA_044221915.1 Solirubrobacterales bacterium | reverse complement strand
TTAATGAGGGGGTGGTGGGCGGCGCCGGGGGGGGGGGGGGGTAACCCTAAAACAAACTTCCACCGGGCGTTGTGCCCTGTAGCAATTTTTGGGTACCCCCGCGCCACACCACCTGTATCCCCGCGGTACCTATAATTGGGTTGATTGACGTGTCAATCAACTTGGCCCGTCACGTATTCAGCAATGCGGGCAGCCGTCGTACAGATCAATTCGGGGCAGGACCGGGAACGGAACCTCTCGGCTGCGGGTGATCTGGTTCGTGCCGCCGCCGACGACGGCGCCGATCTTGTGGTGCTGCCGGAAAAGTGGTCCCTGCTCGGTGACGGCCGGACCCTGGCCGAGGGAGCCGAGTCAGTCGCCGGCGAGGCGATCACTGCGGCCCGGGAATGGGCCTCCTCGCTCGGAATTCACCTGCTGGCCGGGAGCTTCACCGAAGCTTCGGATGCCGGCCTGCCGGCCAATGTCTCGGTTCTGATCACGCCTTCGGGAGAGATCGCGGCCCGCTACGCAAAACTCCACATGTTCGATGTCGAAGC
>JBGAOF010000021.1:0-15972 GCA_044221915.1 Solirubrobacterales bacterium | reverse complement strand
CCCGTTTGCCCAGATCGCCAAAGCCGCCCGCGAAAACAAGATTTGCGTCACCGGTTCGATGCTCGAAAAGCGCGGCATAGAAGTCACCAACAGCGCGGCCTTCATCGCGCCGACCGGTCAGCCGCTCGGCGTCTACCGCAAAATCCACCTCTTCAAGCTCATGAACGAGCACATCCACCTGAAAGCCGGTTCGGCGCCGCTGCTGCTGGAGCTTCCATGGGGCCGCACCGGCATCGCCATCTGTTACGACCTGCGCTTTCCGGAGCTTTTCCGCGCCTTGCTGGACCGTGGTGTCCTGGCGTTCACGGTTCCTTCCGCCTTCACTACGGCGACCGGCAGGGACCATTGGGAGATCCTGCTCAGGGCCCGGGCAATCGAAAATCAGGCCTTCGTCCTGGCCGCGAACCAGACCGGCAAGACGAACCCGCAATTTGACTCTTGGGGACATTCGATGATCGTCGGGCCCTGGGGGGAAATCCTCGCCGAAGCCGGCCAGGAAGAAGGGTTCGTGGCCGCCGACCTCGACCTGGCCGGTCAGGCCGAGATCCGCAGCCGACTCCCCGCCGTCGCACACCGGCGTCCGGACGTCTTCGAGGGAGGTTTCGCAGGTGGCTCGTGAAGCAGCTCCGGAACGCCGCCGGCAGATCCTCGACGCGGCCGTCCGCGTGTTCGCCCGGCAGGGCTTCCACTCAACCCGGGTAGCGGACATCGCCGAGGAGGCCGATGTGGCCTACGGCCTCGTCTACCACTACTTCTCGTCCAAGGAAAACGTCCTCAACGAGCTTTTCGTCCAGCGCTGGTCGCTGCTGATCGAGGCGATCGACGAAGCCGACAAGAGCTCGCTGACCCACGAGCAGAAGCTGGGTGCGGTAGCGGGGTTCATCATCGACTCCTACCGCTACGACCCCGACCTGATGAAGGTGATCATCGTCGAGGTGACAAGAGCCGCCAACTCCTTCGGGCGGACACATCTGGACGAGATCAACCGTGCCTACGAGCTGATCGGCCGGATCGTCGCCGACGGCCAGGGTGCCGGTGTATTTCGGGAAGACATTGATCCGGGCTTTGCGGCGATGGTCTTCTACGGTGCGATCGAGCAGCTTCTGTCCGGCTGGATCTTCGGGGTCATCCCGGGTAGCGACCGGAACTTCGACGAGGCCCGGGAGCTGATCGTCAGGACAATCTGCGAGGGTCTCGAACGCCGCTGAGCGATTGCCTGCCGGTGGGGCTCAGACACGACTCCGGCGGGGACCGGACACATCCTTATATTGTGACGGGCACATGGATAACGACATCGTCAGAAGAATCACCTGGAGCCTGATGCTCACGGCCAGCGGCGCCTTGGCCAGCTTGATCGCCTCCCGGCTTGCTGCCGTCGCCTACCGCAGGTTCTTCAACGAGGAACCGCCGGAATAGACCGTGGCCCCCGAGGACTATCAGCCGCCGCCGTACCAACGGCCGCCCGGTCGCCCGGACCCTGACCGGCCGGCCTCCGAGAAGACCGTCGGCGAGATGGTCTTCGAGGTTTCCGAACGGACCTCGAACCTGATCCGGGAAGAAATCGAGCTCGCCAAGACCGAGGTCAGTGAGAAGGTCACCACGCTCGCCCGCGGGTCCGCGGTCGGGATCGCCGCCGGGATCTTCGCATTCCTCGCCCTGATCTTGCTGATGCATTCCTTCGCGCTCGGCGTCGCCTCGCTGCTGGGCTGGGGGGCCTGGGCCGGATACCTTCTCGAGGGCGTGATCTTTATCGCCATCGCTGCCGGCGCCGGCTGGTTTGCTTACAACTCCTTCGAGAAGACCGGTCCGCCGCTACCGACCGAAGCCATCGAGGAAGCCCAGAAGACCAGAGCCCTGCTGACCCCCGGAGATGAAAGTCAATGAACGATCAGACCAACGGGGCGGGGTCTCCGCTTCCCGAACCGGGCCGGCCGGCCGGGACCGGGGGAGATTCCCCCGCTAGCAGGCCGGGCCAGCCTGCCCCGGCCCGTCCTGCCGCCACCCCCGGGGCCGCTTCCGTTCCCGGTCCCGGACCGGTGCCTCCGCCGAAGCGGACCTCGCGTCAGATCCGCGAGGACATTGATGCCCAGCGGGCCGAGCTGGGCCAGTCTGTAGACCAGCTGCGGGACCGTGTCACCGAGCTCACGGACTGGAAAGGCCAGCTCCGCAAGCATCGCAAGCAGATAATCATCGGTGCCGTCGCCACCGGATTCGTGGTCGGCGGGCTGATGGCTCTCCGGCGCCGGTAGCCTTCAGGACCCGCGAAGGCGCGTCGAGCGCGAGGCTCTGGCACGCCGTGTCCGTCTCGCGACCCGGGCGCGCCTAATCGAGTGACGGAAGGGACCAGCCCTGGCGGTAGGCAACCATCCGGAGCGCAAAGATCGCGAGCATCCCGACCGCCATTGCCGGGACCTGCGCGACCGGGGTCAGCTCGACCAGGAGCACATAGGCGGCAGTTCCGGCGAGGGCCGCGGTGGCGTAGATGTCACTGCGGAGAATCAGGGGATGTTGCCCCGCGAGCAGGTCACGAATGACACCGCCCCCGACCCCGGTCAGGATGCCACAGAGCACCGCGGTGAAGCCGTCAAAGCCAAGCTCGAGGGTGAGCTGGGCACCGGTCACGGCGAACAGCGACAGTCCGAGTGCATCGAGCAGCACGAGACCCTTCTCGAACTCTTCATGTTCGCGGCCGAAATAGCGGACCAGGGGGATCGCGAGCAGCCCGCCGATCAGGGCCACGAAAATGTACTTGTCGTCTTCGATCCAGAAGGCGGGCGTGTCACCGAGGATCAGGCCCCGCATCGTCCCGCCGCCGACGGCCGTCACCATGGCGACAACGACGACACCAAACCAGTCCAGCTTCCGTTCCGCCACGGCGACTACCCCGGAAATGGCGAACACGACGGTGCCGAGCAGCTGGGCGATCTCCATCACCGGTATTCCTGCCTCCGGAAGAGGTCATCGGTGATCGAAGCGACCCGGTCGAGGAAAAGGATCCCGTCGAGGTGGTCGATCTCGTGGAGTACGCAGCGAGCCTCGAAGCCCGCCAGTTGAACCTGGTTCATGGCCAGGTCGTTCTGGCCATCCTGGTATTCGACGGTGGCCTTCCGGGGTCGCCGAACGTTCGCCGTCAGATCCGGCAGGGAAAGGCAGCCTTCCCGGCTGACTTTGCTGCCTTCGGAGCGATGCACTACCCGCGGATTGACCAGCACGAGAAGGCCATGGGGGTCCCTGGCGCGTGGATGGTCGCTGACATCAACCACTGCAACCCGGATTGCCGCACCGATCTGGGGGGCGGCGAGGCCGACACAATGATCAAACGAACCCATCGTGTCGAGCAGGTCGGCAATCACCTCGCTGGTCTCCCCACCGGCCCCGGCACCGGTCTGGGCCGGTGCGCAGACCGCCTTCAGGAGGGGATGGGGATAGGTCAGGACTTCGCGTACCGCCACCGGGTTCCGCCTGGCTCAGAAGACACCGGATTCAAGCTCGGCCAGCCGCGCTTCAAGATGCCGCGAATCGCGCAGCTCCTCCAGCGCCCGGTCGAGATCGGGGCCGACCCCTCCCGGCACCGAAATCTCGACCATCAGGGTGTAAAGCGGTGAATCCGGGTCGCCTGTACGACGGGTGCGGAGATCGGTGATGTTCACGTTCAGTGCCGCCAGCATCGTTGCCGTGTCATGGACGATCCCGGGCCGGTCGGCACCGTAGACGGTAAGGACATGGGTGGGACCCGGACCTCGGTCCAGGCCCTCGACCGGGCTGACGGTAATTCCGCCGAGCTTGAACTCACGCCCCACCCCGGCGAGGCTTTCCTCCAGCGCGGCGGTCGAAGCATCGTCCGGCAGCGAAACGATCAGCATCACCGCAAAGTGCCCGTGGAGGATCGACATCTGCGAATCGTCAACGTTCCCCCCGGCCTCCAGCAGGGCGCTGGTGATCGCCGCAACTATCCCGGGCCGGTCACGGCCGATCGCGGTGACGGCGAGGTTCATCAGAACTTGGAACCGACCACGCTGGTCGGCACCACGCCGATGGCGACCAGGCCCGGACCGGCATGGCAGCCCAGCACGGTCGTCATCTCGTCGAGGAAGGCTCCCTCACACTGGAAAACCTCACGGCAATGGGCGGCCAGCTCGGCGGCCAGTTCGGGCGCCTGAATGTGCTGGGCGGTCCAGGTCACTTCCTCGCCCGAAGCGGCCTTTTCGCTGGCGAAATCCTTCAGCCGTTGCATGGCCCGGCTGCTTGTCCGGACCTTCTCGACCGGCTTCACCGTCTCCTCGAGGGTGATCAGCGGCTTGATCTTGAGGGCGCCGCCGATCCAGGCCTGGGCGCTGCCGATCCGGCCGCCCTTCCTCAGGTACTCCAGGGTTTCGACCATCAGCAGGGTTTCCAGCTGGTCGCGGGCAGCCTCGGTCTGTTCCACACACTCCGCAACCGTCCTGCCGGCTGCAATCGCGTTCGCGGTGCCGAGGCCGACCAGGGCAAGGCCCCCGCCGGTCGTGCGGGAATCGACCACCGTTATCCGTTCCCCGCCGCGCCCGTCTGCCTCGAGCTGCGCCGCCGCCTGCCGGGCGGCTTCGCAGGTGCCGGAGATGGCCCCCGAAATGTGCAGCGAGATGATCTCCTTGCCTTGGTCGAGCAGCGGCTCGTAGACCTCCATGAAATCGCCGATCGAAGGCTGTGAGGTCGTGGTGTGCTGGGGAGATTCGAGAACCGCCTTGTAGAAGGAGGCGTAGTCGTCGATCTCGTTCTCGGGACGCTGCTCGCCGTTGAGGATCACATAGAGATTCACCACGCTGATGTCGAGCCGCTCACGGTCCTCCGGCGTGAGCGAAGCGGTCGAATCGGTCACCAGCGCGATGGTGGGCTCGGTGGACACCTCACGGTTTTATCAGACAGTGACGCCACTCACCGGGATCGGATGGTCAAAGCGCTACTCTTTGTCCATGTCTGAAAGCACCGAAGCAATCACCCTGACCGAGGCCGCCGCAGAAAAGATCGCCGAACTGATCGGGGATTCGCCGGAGGATCAGGATCAGGCCCTGCGGGTCGCCGTGCGCGGCGGTGGCTGTTCCGGCTTTCAGTACGCCCTCGCCTTCGACACCAGGAATGAGGACGACCACGTTTTCGAGCATCGCGGCGTTGCCGTGATCGTCGACAAGACCAGCATGCAGTTTGTCTACGGCTCTGAAGTCGACTATGTGGAAGGGCTGACCGGTGCCGGTTTCCAGGTTCAGAACCCGAATGTGGTCGCTGCCTGTGGCTGCGGGTCTTCCTTCCAGGTCAAGGACGACGAGGAAGCTGCCGCAGCGGCGACGGCCTGAGCCGCCTGCGCTCCTGCCGTTTCCTGCCGCTGCCCGCCCCCTGGGGGCGGATTCAGCTGCCTTCGATCTGCATCGGCGGCGAGGTGTATGGCCCGTCGTCACTCGCTGAACCCGCCTCCTGGGGTTCGTCGGCGGGCTGTTCGACCCCGAGAGTCTTTGCGAGGTCGCCGGTTTCGAACATCTCCTCGACAATGTCGCAGCCACCGAGGAGCTCGCCATTCACATAGAGCTGGGGGAAAGTCTCCCAGTCAGAAATCTCCGAAGTCACTTCCCGCAGTGGCTGAAGGGCGGGCAGGACGTCGATCGCCCCGTACTCGACTCCCATCCGGTCAAGGACCTGAACCGTCCTCATCGAAAAGCCGCAGCGCGGGGCGGAGGGGGTGCCTTTCATGAAAAGCAGCACCTGGTTTTCAGCGATTAGTTCCTTGACGCGGTCAGTCAGTTCCTGGTCAGCCATGGCCCTGATGTTAGGGGATCGGCGGTTCCGGTCCGAACGTCACGCCGCTGCCGCGGCTACTCGAGGATCCTGATCGTGAGCGCGTGGATGGTGCCGTCGTCAAAGCGCTCGCGGACGGCGGCCTTGACCAGCCGATGCTGGTCGATCCGGCTCTTGCCTTCAAACTGCGGGGCCGAGACCTCCGCACGCAGATGGTCTCCGGTTCCGGTTTCGTCGATCACCTCGGCCTGCGAACCAGGCAGGGCCGCTTCGATCATGGTCTTGAGCTCAACGAGGTCAGCCGCCATCAGTCACCTCCGTCCGGTTTGCCGGAACCGTTCGTGGCGGAGGCGGTTTCGAGCATGTCATCGATTTCTACGAACTTGACCCGGGGTCGGCCATGCGGCTCGCCGCGGCCTACTTCGGCCCGGTCGATCTTTTCCCAGCCGCTGAAGGTGACGAAGTTGGCACCACGGTCTGCGAGCAGGGTTTCGATTGCTTCCGGTTCCGGTGAGGCGGGCCTGAGCAGGTTGCCCGTGGCCGTGTCCTCAAGGAGATGCCTGACCGTCTCGGTGGCACATTTCTTGTTGGTCCCGATCACACCAGAGGGTCCACGTTTGATCCAGCCGGCCGTGTAATGGCCCGTTCTGTGATCGCCACCGTGGCTCTCGAGCACGCGCCCCTGCTCGTTGAGGATGGTTCCGCGCCGCTCGTCAAAGGGGACGCCCCGCAGGGGAACCCCGACGTACCCGACCGAGCGCAGGACCAGATCGCATTCGAGCTCCTCGCGCTCGCCGGTGTCACGGGCCCGCAGGGTGCCGTCGTCGTCAACGAGCTCGTTGCGGCCGATCACGATCGATTCAACCTTCTCGCCGCCCTTGATTTCGACTGGTGAAGCGAGGAACCTGAGGATGATCCGCTTCGGGGCCGGCCTTGGTGACCGGGAGGCGTATTCGCGGACGATCTCGACGTTGGTCCGGGCCGACTTGTCTGCCTCGCCGGAATCGATCCAGGCCTGGCTGGAGGGGTCAAGCTCGACTTCGCCCGGGTCCACGATCACCTCGGCTTCCTCGAGCTCGCCGAGTTCCCTCACTTCGGGGTTTGTGTAGGCGGCCTGAGCGGGACCGCGGCGCCCCAGGACCACGATTTCCTCGATGGTCGAAGCGTCGAGCAGGTCGATCGCGTGGTCCGCCGTGTCGGTCTTCCTCAGTTCGGCGTCGTCGAGCGCCAGCATTCGCGCCACATCGAGGGCCACGTTGCCGTTGCCGATCACCACTGCACGTTTTGCCTGGTCCAGCCTGAAGTTCCGGTCGGCGAAGTCGGGGTGGGCGTTGTACCAGCCGACGAAGGCAGTTGCCGCGTAACTCCCCGGGAGGTCTTCTCCGGGGACGCCGAGCTCACGGTCGGCTTCGGCCCCGAATGTGTAGATGATCGCGTGATAGTGGCGTTCGAAATCCTCGACACCCAGATCGCGCCCGACCTCAACGTTGCCGAAGAAACGGAATCCTTCCCGGGCCGCGGTGCGTTCGAACACCCGGGTAACCGACTTGATCTTGGGGTGATCGGGAGCGACACCGCCACGGACCAGGCCATAAGGAGTAGGAAGCCGGTCAAAAAGGTCGACCTGGGCCTGGACGTCGGGGTCGCGGATGATCTGCTCGGCCGCGTAAAAGCCGGACGGGCCCGCGCCGATGATCGCGACGCGGAGTGGATTCTCAGGAGTTCCGGGGTTGCTCATGCGGCCATCAAGAATAGGCAATCCGGTTCAACCGGCGGCCCTGGTCGCCACTTTCTCGATTTCGTCGGTGAACTGGGGCCAGAGTTGCTCCGGGATGTCATGCCCCATGCCTTCGTAGATCCGAAGCTCGGCATCGGGAATGGCCCGGGCCGTTGCCCGACCCCCCCGGGGAAGAACGAGGCGGTCCCGCGCGCCATGAATCACGACCGCAGGGATCTCGAGGCCGGCCAAGGCGCGGTCCCGTTTCTGCTGGCAGTTGATCGCATGGAGCTGCCGGGCGGTGCCGTCCAGGTGGATGCCGCGTTGGTAGGCGATGGTCGAGAGGGCCCGAAGCCGCTCCTTGTCGGTCGGAAAGTCAGGCGAGCCGATCGTTGCGGCCAGCACTTCCATGGCTGCCAGATAGCTTTCGAGATCGCCGGTCGGCCGGTTCCGCATCAGGGCCGCGAGCTCCCTTACCCCTGGCAGCGCGTCTCTCCGGGAGCCGGTGCGAGACATCATTGAGGTCAGCGAAAGTACCCGTCCGGGAAAGTCGATCGCCATGGTCTGGGCGATCATTCCACCCATCGAATAGCCGACCACATGGGCGGTCTCAATTTCGAGATGGTCCAGGACTCCCACCGCATCGGCCGCCATGTCATTGAGCGTGTAGGTCAGGTCGCGGGGCAGGCCCAGCATCATCGCGGGCAGGGCCGGCTTGGGCGGCGGGCGGGGGATGGTGGACGCGCCGTTGTCGCGGTTGTCGATCCGCAGGACCCTGAACCCACGGTCCGTGAGCATTTCAACAAGTGGCAGATCCCAGTAGACCATTTGTGTCCCAAGCCCGGGCAGGACCAGTAGCACCGGGTCAGCGGGGTCTCCATGAAGGTCGTATGCGATCTCGATCTCCCCGACCCGGGCGTGTTCAACCTCGGGCAGGCCGGGGGTGTCCTGGCATATCGTTTCGGAGGTCATGCCGGGATTGACGATACCGGGCCTGCACTTCCGGCTCTCGCGGAAGCGGGGCTGTCCTGCCCTGGTGCCGGAGCGTGATCCGGGGGTCGTATTGCGGGCCCTCGCCGGGCTCATGGCGGGCCTGGTTGTGGCCCTTGCCGTGGTTCCGGCCGCCGCTGCCGATGACCTGCGGGTTGACGATGGCGCGACCGGCCACCGTGGACAGGTGCTCATCGCGGTGCTCCCGAACGGGATCGCCCCGACGGACCTGAGCGAACTCGATGGTGCCGCTCTGGGCCTGATGAATCCCGGTCTCGGTGAGGTTCCGGCCGAGCAGACCTGGCTGGATGTCTCACAGGGCGCGAGGGCGTTTGACAGTTCGTATGACACTCCGTTAGGCTCGCTGTCCACCACCGGAGAACCGGTCGTCGGCTGGCAGCAGGCAAGAAGACGTGCCAGGACCGCTCCGGGCCGGCTGTTGCCCGGTCTCCTTGCCAGCGTCCTCGCCCGCAGTGACCTCAACGCGGCTGCCGCAGACCGGGCCGGAACCGCAGCCTTGGCCCTGGCCCGGCTCGACGGGTCCATTGCCAGGGCACCTCTGCCCTGCGGGCACCGGGGAAAAGTTGATCCGGGCGCTCCCGGCGCAAGATCGGCGGTGCCGGGCTGCCCCGACCCGGTGACCCTGCTCCCGATGTCACTCCAGGCGGCGGCCAAGGCATCCCGAAACCGGCGGGCCGGTGACCTGCAGATCTTCATCGAGCGGCCTCCGGCCCTGCCGGGTGAACAGCTTTCGATCGCGATTGCCGGTCCGGGGACCGAAGGCATGCTGCAGTCCCCGAGTACCCGCACCGCCGGATATGTCCTTTCGACCGACCTGGCCCCGACAATCCTCCGGCACTTCCGGATCAGGGAGCCGAAGGCCATGACCGGCCTGCCGGTCAGTTCCGGCGGTCAGCTTGACCTTGAGCGGCTGGCCGAACTTCAGGGCCGCTACGAACAGATCGGCAAGCGCAAAGGGGCGACCCTGGCGATTCCGCTGCTGCTCTGGGCCGCCCTGGCTCTTCTGGTCTCACTGGCCAGCCGAGGCCTTTACGCCCGGCCGGCCCTGCGTCTGCTCTGTCTCTCGGTGGTGCTGCTTCCCGGGGTGCTGCTGTTCACCGCTGCCCTGGAGCCCTCGCTGGCGGTCGAGCGGGCCATCGCGACGCTGCTCCCCGTGATCCTGGCGGCCCTCCTGATGCGCCTCTTCCCGGGATGGCCATCGCTGGCGGTCGCCTGCGGCCTGACCGTAATTCCCTATGGCATTGACATGCTCGCCGGCTCGGCCCTCACCCCGCGGGCAGTCACCGGACCCAATCCCGGCCTGGGCGCCCGTTTTTACGGGATCGGGAACGAGCTTGAGTCGACTCTCATGGTCCTCACTTCGATCGGAGCCGCCGCCGGACTGACCAGCCTGGGAATCGACGGCAAACGGGCGGCGGCCGGATTCATCCTCGCCGGTCTGGTCGCGACGGTTGTCTTCGCGGCCGGGCGCTTCGGCGCCGACGTAGGGGCTGCGATCGTATTTCCGGTTGCCGCCGTTGTTGCGACGGCCCTCGCGGCGGGCCGTCCGCGCCTGGCCTGGGCCGGGCTGGCGGTTGCCGCGGCGGCCCTTCTGCTGGTTGCCCTTGCGGACCTCCTCACGGGCTCGGAGACACATTTTGTGCGGTCCGTCTTCGGAGGTGGTGGGGGCTCGCTGGGTGGCCTCGCAAGTGACCGGCTGGGGGCCACTCTGGACAGTTTCACCCGTGTTTCCCGGCTCCCGTACAGTCTGGCGACAATCGCAGTGATTGGCCTCGGGCTGCGCTACCGACAGGCCATTCTCGCCTGGCTCGAGGAATTTCCGGTCATGCGGGCAGGGATCCTCGCGGCCGCGGCCGGGTCGGTGGTGGGCGCGCTGGCCAATGATTCCGGGGTCCTTTTTATTCAG
Organism: Solirubrobacterales bacterium; assembly: GCA_044221915.1. Taxonomy (GTDB): domain Bacteria; phylum Actinomycetota; class Thermoleophilia; order Solirubrobacterales; family 70-9; genus 67-14. Next base: position 5,575 of record JBGAOF010000021.1, on the reverse strand, counting down.
GTCGGGACGCTCTTTCTGGCTCTGGTACTGGGGTTCACATGGACCACAACCGGAACAAGCCGCAGTTAGCGCCAACCTGCTCCCGGGGAGCCGCAGCCTCGTCTATCCTTTGACGTTGTGCGAATCGCCCTTGTCACACCGTATTCGTGGACTTATCAGGGCGGCGTGAACCGGCATGTCCAGTCCCTGGCCGAGGAGTACATCTCCCGCGGCCATTATGTGCGTGTCATTGCGCCGTTCGATCCACCGGATCGCCTCTCGAAGGTTCTTCACCGTGCCCCGGCCGAGGCTCGCGATATCCCCGACTACCTGATCCCCGTCGGGAGAACCGTCGGCATCAGTTCGAACGGTGCCGTTTCGAACATCCCGGTGTTCCCGAGCGGTATCTCGCGCACCCGGCGGGCGATCGAGGAAGGGAACTTCGACGTCGTCCACCTGCATGAGCCAATCACGCCCGCCAACGGCTGGGATTCATGTCTTTCCAGCAAGGTCCCTGTGGTCGGCACCTTCCACGCGTATTCGACCAAGCCGGTCCCGAACTTCCTCGCCAACGCGGTTGGTGCCCGTCGCACCCTGAACCGCCTTTCTGCCCGGATCGCCGTGTCCCAGGCTGCTGCCTGGACCGGCCGCCGCTGGTACGGCGGCAACTACACCATCGTTCCCAACGGGGTCGATGTGAAGGCTGCCCCGACCGGACCAAAACCACATTCCGACCATCTCCGGGCTCTTTTTGTCGGCCGGCCGGATGAACGCAAGGGCCTGCCTGTCCTGCTGAGGGCATTTTCGGCCCTGGTCGACCACGTGCCGGCACGTTTGTCGGTGGTCGGCTCCGACCCTGAGGACATCAGCCGGATCCTTGCCCATCCGGAGCTGCTGGATCACCTGGACCTTCACGGCCGGGTCTCAAACGATGAGCTCTGGCAGCAACTCCACGATGCCGACGTGCTCGTTGCCCCGTCGCTTTCCGGCGAGTCCTTCGGGATGATCCTGACCGAGGCTTTCGCGGCCGGTACCCCGGTTATCGCCTCCGGGATTGCCGGATACAGCGATGTGGTCACCAACCACTACGACGGTGTGCTCGTTCCGCCGGCCGACCCGCAGGCGCTGGCCGAGGAGCTCCAGCGCGCCCACCACGAGCCCGAGCGCATCGAAAGGATGGGCAAGTCCGCTCGCGAAAGTGCCAGCCGCTACGCCTGGGAAACGGTCGCGGATCAGGTGATGGACGTGTACGAACGGGCGATCGAGGTCCCCGAACCGGAAGCGGGGATCGACCGGCTCCGCCGCCGCATCGGCAGCACCCCCTCCGACGGTCTGCCCTGGGCGCCGCCGGTCCGCCTCCCTTCTCTTGACCCGCCACCGGCCGCCGGCTCCGGCTCCCGCAGCTGGCTTCGCAAGGCCGGTCTCGGCCTGGTCGGGCTTTTTGGTCTGGGGCTGACCGCTATCGCTGCCCGCAACATCGGGGTTGACCAGGTCGCCGGTGCGGTTGTCAGGTCTGACCTCTCCTGGGTGTTTTTCGCGCTTGCCCTGATGGCGTCGTCACTCTTCGTCCGTGCCTGGTCATGGTTTTTCATCGCCCGTTCGGCGATGCCCCATTCCGGGCTTAAACGGCGTGATTTTGCCTCGGCGACCATGATCGGGGTGCTGATGTCGGCCACCCTGCCGGCCCGTCTTGGTGAGCCGGCCAGGGCCATCAGCCTGGCCCGCCACACCGGCAGGGCACGGGAGACTCTGCCGGTAGTCATCGGCACGATCGTCTCCCAGACGATGCTGAACATCCTCGCCATGCTCGTACTCGGGATTGTCGTGCTCACCTCGATGGACAGCCTTTTCCAGAGCGGTACCAAGCAGTTCCTGCTCTTCAGTCTGATCCCGGCCGGACTTCTTCTGGCGGTGCTGGTGGCACCTGCGGTGCTGGGAGGCCAGGGTGGGGCCGGCCGGCTGGCCCGGATCCGCGCGGCCGTTCATTCGGTGATGGTCCAGGTACGCAAGGGTCTGGTGGTGTTTCGGCATCCGCGTAACGGTGTCCCCGCAGCGCTTTTCCAGATGTTCGCCTGGGTGCTTCAGATGTTCTCCTGCTGGGCGCTGATGTTCGCTCTCGGGTTGGAAAGCCAGGCCGGTCTTGCCGCCTCGGCGGCGGTACTGTTCGCGGTGAACTTCACCGCCGTCGTCCCGGTCACCCCCTCAAACATCGGCGTGTTCCAGCTCGCGGTGGTGTTCGTCCTGCACAAGGGCTGGGGCATCTCGACCGCTGACGCCTTCGCCTATGGCGTGATCCTCCAGGCGGTGGAAATGGCCACGGCGGCGGCACTGGGTCTTCCGGCCCTGGTCCGGGAGGGTCTGACCTGGTCGGATCTGAGAACCCAGGCGATCGCTACCGCACCGGTCGAGCTTGATCCCTACCCGGCGAATCGCCGCCGGCAGGAAAAGCCCGACCAGGCCAACTACACGCGCTAGAAGCCGGCTTCGGTTTCGCCGATCGCAGGCCGGTGGAGCCGGTCCTGCCCAGGTCAGGTCAGGTCGACCTGGGACCAGTCAAGCCGCTCTGGAAATTTCGGGAGGTCATCGTCGGGGACGGGGAACCAGGGGGCGGCGTAGTCGGTGAACTGGTGGGCCATGGGACGGATGCCCGGGTCTCCGGTCACGGCGCCGAGCCGGACCGCGAGGATCTCCGGATTGTCGGGGTGGCTCGTGTAGACATGCCCGCCGCACTCCCGGCAAAAGAACTTGTCAAAACCGCCATCACCCGGCTCGTAGGAGCTGACGAACTCTTCCCCGCCGGTCAGTCTGAAGGAGCCGGGCCTGGTCAGCCCGGTGGCGGAGACACCGGTCCCGGTCCGGCGCTGGCAGCGGCGGCAATAGCAAAAGGCCGCACCGATCAGGGGCTGGTCGACCTCGAAGGTGATCCTGCCGCACATGCATTGGCCGGTCAGGTGGCCTGCCGGTTCCGGAACATCGTCATCAGGTGGATTCGCCATGTTCGAAGCCTAGCCGCCACCGTCGGGGCCAGGCGATGACGGGCCGGATTGACGCTATCCTCACCGGTGAGGGAATCAACCAAAGGAGAGTCAATGCGGCAGGTGTCTTCGTCCGGTTTCATTCGTCCAATCGTGTTGCTGGCCGGGCTGGGGATGCTGCTGGCGCTCTTTGCGGTTCAGCCCGGCGGCAAGGCGGGGGCGGCGAAACCGCCGAAGGTCACGATCCGGACCACCGAATACGGGATTCCCCGCATCCTCGCGGACCAGCCCTACGGACTCGGCTTCGGATATGGCTGGGCGATCGCCAGCCAGCAGCTTTGCACCCTGGCCGATACCTACACCACGATCCGCGGTGAAAGGTCAAAGTACTTTGGCGGCTCGGCCAGTGCCCCCAACTCGATCTCGAACCTTGACTCCGATTTCTTCTGGAAACGGGTGCGGAAGGAAGGCACCGTTCAGAAGATGATGAAACTGAAACCACCGAACGGGCCCCTGCCCATGGCCAGGGAAGTAGTCAGGGGATACGCCGCCGGCTACAACGCCTACCTGAAAAAGACCGGGACGGGGAAACTGCCCGATCCGGAATGTCGCGGCAAAGCCTGGGTCAGACCGATCACAGTTCTCGATGTCTACCTGCGCTTCTACCAGCTGCTCGGCTACGGCTCGACCGACCCTTCGATGGACGGGATCGCCGAAGCCCAGCCGCCGGCCCCGCAAATGATGAAGGCCGGCGCGGGCGGCCCGGCACCGGAACCGGCGGATTTGTCCGCCGCCGATTTCGGTCCCGGATTCGGGAACTTCACCGGCGGCCTCGGCTCCAACGCGGTCGCGCTCGGCAAGTCGGGTGTCCGGGGTGGCAAGGGACTCCTGCTCGGCAATCCGCATTTTCCCTGGCATGGCGCCCAGCGCTTCTTCGAAGCCCAGCTGACCATCCCGGGCAAGCTGAACGTTTCCGGCGCCAGCTTGCTCGGGGCCCCAGTGGTCCTGATCGGCCACACCCGGAACATGGCCTGGAGCCACACCGTTTCGACCGCGAGGCGCTTCATCATCTTCCAGGAGACCCTTGACCCGGCCGACCCGACCAGGTACCTCGTCGACGGCAGGTCAAAGCCAATGAAGCGGACGACGGTCACCGTGGAAGACAAGGACGGGAGCAAGACCACGCGGACCCTCTACTCGACCGAGCACGGTTACATCACCAACTCTGTCCAGGGAACGCCGCTCTTTACCTGGAGCCGGACCACGGCCTATTCGCTGTTTGATGCGAACACAGGCAACTTCCGCATGATCAACCACTTCTTCGCGATCAACCAGGCGCAGAGCACGCCGGAGGTCCTGAAGATCCTGAAGAAATACCAGGGGATCCCGTGGGTCAACACAATCGTCTCCGACTCGAAGGGGCGGGCGATGTACGCCGACATCGGCGCCGTTCCGAACGCTTCGAACGCAAGGGTGGCCGCATGCAACACCGGAATCGGCGCCATCGCCTGGCCCTCATTCCGGCTGCCGGTTTTCGACGGTTCCGACCCGGAATGCGACATGAGCAGGAAGGTCCCGGGCGCGGCCGGTCCGGGCCTGCTGCCGGCTTCGAAGATGCCCTACCTGATGCGTTCCGACTACGTCGAAAACTCGAACGATTCCTACTGGTTCTCGAACGTCCACAGGACGCTGGAGGGCTTCGACCGGATCATCGGCGAGGAAAGGGTCGCCCAGTCCGAGCGAACCCGCCTGGCTCACCGGATGGTGGGTGAAAAGCTGGCCCAGGGCAAGTTCACGCTCGCGAGCCTCAAGGCGATGCTCTACAACAACCGGGTCGAGTCAGCCGAACTGCTGCTTGACCAGGTGATCGCCTACTGCAACGCCAATCCGGTGGTGATCGGGGCCAACGGACCCCGGAACACGGCCGCAGCCTGCGAGGCGCTGGCTGGCTGGGACGGTCGAAATAACCTCGACTCGACCGGCGGCCTGTTCTTCCAGCGCTTTGCGGAGAGGCTCTACTACGGGGAAAACGGCCCCGTCTATTCGAACCCGTTCGACTACACGGATCCGGTCGGAACTCCGAGCGGGCTGAACACGGCGAACCCGGACCTGCCGGTCGCGCTGGCCGACACAATCGACGAGTTCAACAGTCAGGACATTCCGCTCACTGCCACCCGGCGTGAATACCAGACGGTGACCAGGCAGGGCAGGCAGATCCCGATCGCGGCGGGTGACTACGAGCCCTACGGATCGTTCAACCCGGTCTGGGGACCCTGGGTCTCCGGGCAGGGCATTACCGAGATCGACTCGGGGTCGAGCTTCATCCAGGCCGTTCATCTGACCGGGGCGAAATGTCCGCGAGCGAGCATGATTCTCACCTACTCGCAATCCGAGAATCCGAAGTCGAAGCATTACGCCGACCAGACCCGGCTCTATTCAAGGAAGGGCTGGGCGGTCGACCGTTTCTGTCCCGGGCAACAGAAGAAGTCGCCCGGCCTGAAGGTGAGGCGTTTCGGTGGTGGCGCGAAGGCCGAACGGCGCGGATTCGGACCGCTTTCCCGGCGAGTGGTTGAAGGCGGGCCCGGGCGGGTGCCGGTGATCCCGTGGATCGCGATTCCCTG
>JBGAOF010000219.1:0-3033 GCA_044221915.1 Solirubrobacterales bacterium | reverse complement strand
CTTCTCGACGCCGTCCTTCTTGAGGACTTCCTTGGCCAGCCCGCAAGCTTTGGCCACCGACGGGTTGCCGCCGATCTCGGAGTAGTTGGCCGGTTTGCCGCCCTGGCTGCGGACCGCGTCGGTCAGGGTCAGCGAGCCGCCTCCGGCGCCGATGACCAGGCCGAGGTTCCCCTCGAAGCCGTGGTCTTTGCCCTGGATGACTCCACGATGGTCGGCCGCGTCAATCTCCTTGACGTTCTTCTCGAACTCGGAGGGGACGTAGCTGTCGCGGGTGTCGTCTTCGGCGATCCCGAGATCCTTGCGGAGCAGCTTCTTCTGCCGGCCTTCCGCCTCGGATTCCATCTCCATGTGGGCGTCGAGGGCGACGAAAGAACCGTCGGTGAGCTCGGCCAGCGGGTTGATCTCGGCCAGGACCATGTCGTTCTCCCGGAACAGGCGGGCCAGCCTGGCGAGGATCGGGGTGGCCCGATTGAGCTGGCTGCCGGTCACGCCGGTGGCAGCGATGACCTGCTTGGCCTCGTAGTCGCCGACCGGCAGCAGGTTCGAGATGTGACCACGGCCGACGTGGTCGGGGTGTTCCTCGGCGACCTGCTCGATGTCGATGCCGCCCATGTCGCTGAAGAGCATCAGCGGCCGCTTTGCAGTGCCGTCCCAGACGACCGAGGCGTAGTACTCCTGTTTCACCTCGGCCCTGGGATCAACCAGCACACCAACCGGCATGTGGCCGTTGATCTCAAGCTTGAGGATCGCTTCGGCGTGTTCCGCGGCCTGATCCGGGGTGTCGGCGAATTTGACGCCGCCGGCCTTCATGCGGCCACCGGTGAGTACCTGGGACTTGATCACGGTCGGACCGCCGATCTCCTCGGCGATCTTCCGTGCTTCCTCGGGGGTCTGGCAGAAGCCGTACTTGGTGACCGGGATCCCGGCCTGCTCGACGATCCTTCGTGCCTCGTATTCGTAGAAGATCATTGCGCGGAAAATGTATTGCAGAAACCGCAGGCCGGTAATTCCGATTGAACCGGTAGGAATCAGCCAGCCTAGGTATTGTGCGGCCGGTGAGCGCCCGCCTTTCCGTCTTGTTGGCCGTTGTTGTCGCCGCTGCCGCTGCCTCTGGCTGCGGGGCCGGTGACGTGATTGATGACAAGAAGACCGAGATCGCGCTCAGCTACGACCTGCGGGAAGCGACCGGAGAGAAAATCAGTTCGGTGAGCTGCCCGGCCGATGTGCCGGCCAGCGTCGGCACCCGCTTCACCTGTCTGGTGGAATCCGCCTCCGGACGGGAGGCTGTCGCTGAAATCGAGATCACCAGCAGCCAGGGCGACCTGAAGGTTCTGAGCCTGAAAAAGCCATGACGGATCGGCCCGGTCTGGCTGGGCCGGGCAGGTCCGTAGTTCACCCGGAGGGCTCCGGAGGCGGAGCGCAATCCGCCCGGATCTGCGTCACAATCAACGGAACCGGCTTACACCCGCGCCGACGATTTCCCTTTGGCGCGTTGACCAAGGAGTTCAAGAGCACCCGTGAGTGAGACGACCCAGGTGACCGCCCCGACCAGCAACGCCAGGCTTGTTGCCTGGGTTGAAGAGATCGCCAAGCTGACCAAGCCCGACTCGATCCATTGGTGTGACGGTTCCGCCGAGGAATACAACGCCCTCGCCGAGACATTGGTGAAGGCAGGCACATTCGAGAAACTCTCCGAGGCCAAGCGCCCCAATTCCTATCTGGCCCTGTCGGACCCCGATGATGTCGCCCGGGTTGAAGACCGCACCTTCATCTGCTCCGAAAGAGAGGAAGATGCCGGCCCCACCAATAACTGGAGGGATCCGGCCGAGATGCGAGCCAACCTGAACCCCTTGTTTGACGGGTGCATGAAAGGCCGCACGATGTACGTGGTGCCGTTCTCGATGGGCCCGCTCGGCTCGAACATCGCCCACATCGGCGTTGAACTGACCGATTCCGCCTACGTCGCCACCTCAATGAGGATCATGACCCGGATGGGCCAGGGTGCGCTCGATGTGCTCGGTGAAGAGGGCGTGTTTGTTCCCTGCGTCCACTCGGTCGGGATGCCGCTGGAGCCCGGGCAGGAGGATGTCGCCTGGCCTTGCAACGCTGACAACAAGTACATCGTCCACTACCCGGAGACCCGCGAGATCTGGTCGTTTGGCTCCGGCTACGGCGGCAACGCGCTGCTTGGCAAGAAGTGCTTCGCGCTGCGGATCGCCTCGGTGATGGCCCGCGACCAGGGCTGGATGGCCGAGCACATGCTGATCCTCAAGCTGACCAGCCCCGAAGGTGAAGTCAAGTACGTGACCGGTGCCTTCCCTTCGGCCTGCGGCAAGACGAACCTCGCGATGCTGATCCCGACCATGGAGGGCTGGACGGTCGAGACGGTCGGCGACGACATCGCCTGGATGAAGTTCGACGACGAAGGCCGTCTGCGCGCAGTCAACCCGGAAGCAGGATTCTTCGGTGTCGCACCCGGTACTGGCGAGGACTCGAACCCGAACGCGATCGCCTCGATCACCGAGAACACGATTTTCACCAACTGTGCGAAGACCGATGACGGTGATGTCTGGTGGGAGGGCATCGGCCCGGCCCCCGATCACCTGATCGACTGGCATGGCAATGACTGGACGCCGGACTCGGAGAGCCCGGCCGCACATCCGAACGCACGTTTCGCGGTTCCGGCCGCCCAGGCCCCGACGATTGCTTCCGAGTGGGAGGACCCGGCCGGAGTGCCGATTGATGCCTTTCTCTTCGGTGGCCGCCGGGCCAGCGTTGTGCCGCTGGTTTCCGAATCATTTGACTGGAATCACGGCGTCTTCCTCGCGGCCACCATGTCATCCGAGACCACTGCCGCGGCAGCCGGCGCGGTCGGACAGCTTCGCTTCGACCCGATGGCGATGCTCCCGTTCTGCGGGTACAACATGGCCGACTACTTCGGTCACTGGCTGGAGATCGGCAAGCGTGAAGGTGCGGTGCTACCGAAGATCTTCTATGTGAACTGGTTCCGCAAGGATGAGGACGGCAAGTTCA
>JBGAOF010000218.1:0-3034 GCA_044221915.1 Solirubrobacterales bacterium | reverse complement strand
GGATCGCACCGCCCACTCCGACACAATCTCAAATCGGGCAGAGGCTCCACTGCGTCGCAGGCGGTCTTGAATCTCATGCATTTCCTCATCGAGAGCCAGACCCTGATGGTGCAGAATGTGGCCCATCCGGTCGCGCTTCGTGCGCAGATATTCCTCGTTGTGCAGGTTGGGCGGAGCCTCGATCTTGATCTGCTCGGTCACCTCAAGGCCATGCCCCTCAAGCCCGATGATCTTTTTCGGGTTGTTGGTCAGGATCTTGATCCGGCTGAGGCCAAGGTCCCTGAGGATCTGGGCACCGATTCCGTAGTCGCGCAGGTCGGCCGGCAGGCCGAGCTTCAGGTTAGCGTCGACCGTGTCAAGGCCCTCTTCCTGGAGCTTGTAGGCCCGTAGCTTGTTCAGGAGACCGATCCCGCGGCCCTCCTGTGACAGGTAGAGCAGCACTCCCCGTCCGTCTTCCTCGATCATCGCCATCGCCGCGGCCAGCTGCTCGCCACAATCGCAGCACATGCTGTGAAAAACATCCCCGGTCAGGCATTCGGAGTGGACCCGGACCAGCACGGGCTCACCGTTATCCACTTCGCCCTTGACCATCGCAACATGGTGCTTGTCATCAACCAAGGAGCGAAAGCCGACCGCGCGGAAGTCCCCGAAACTGGTCGGCAACGCGGTTGAAACAACCCTTTCCACCAGCTTCTCGTTTTCCCGGCGGTAGGCGATCAGATCGGCGATCGTGATCATCTTCAGATCGTGCCTGGCGGCGTACCCGACCAGGTCATCGACCCTGGCCATGGTGCCGTCCTCATTCATCACTTCGCAGATGACTCCGGCCGGTGAAACGCCGGCCAGCCGGGCGAGGTCAACCGAGGCTTCGGTATGGCCCGTCCGCTCCAACACACCACCGTCCTTGGCTTTCAGCGGGAAGACATGCCCCGGCACGACGATGTCCCGCGGCGTCGCTCCCGGGTCGATCGCGGTCTGGATTGTCTGGGCGCGATCATGGGCGGAAATGCCCGTCGTCACTCCCTCGGCGGCTTCGATCGACACCGTGAAGGCGGTTTCCAGCGGCGCTTCGTTTTTCGCGGTCATCAGCCTCAACCCGAGCTGGTCACAACGCTGGGCGGTCAGGGCCAGGCAGATCAGGCCCCGTCCCTCCTTGGCCATGAAATTCACCGCCTCGGGCGTGGCGAACTGGGCCGCCATCACGAGGTCGCCTTCGTTTTCCCGGTCCTCGTCATCGGTGACGATGATCATGCGGCCCGCCCGGATCTCCTCAAGGGCCTCGTCGATGGTCGCGAACGGTGTTTCTTCGGCGGCGCTCATCCGGCCACCCTCTGATTCTGATGCCATTTTTCCTCGGGATTCAATCTCTGGATTTCTCGGGGCGCCTCAGGGACTTTCCCCGGTCGGGTCATCGGAGTCTCCGGCATATGGTGACACCATGCGTTCCACATATTTGGCGATTACGTCACACTCGACGTTCACGGTCGCTCCCGGCTGAAGCAAGCCGAGGCTGGTCCGCTCCAGGGTCTCGGGGATCAGTGAGACCTCGGCCCAGTCGGGACCGCAGTCTGTCACCGTCAGGCTCACACCCTCGATTGCGATCGAGCCCTGGGGAATCACATAGCGGGCGAGCCGGGCCGGCAGTTCAAACCTGAGCCGCCGCGCGAAGCCGTCATCGTTGACACCGGCCACCCTGCAGGTGCCGTCCACGTGGCCCTGGACGATGTGACCGCCAAGCCGCTGGTCGGCTCGCAGGGCCAGCTCAAGGTTCACCGCAGCACCAGGCTGAAGCGTGCCCAGCGAAGTCAGCTCAAGAGTCTGTTTCATCGCGTCGGCGGCGAAGGAACCGGCGGCCACCACGGTGGCCGTGAGGCAGCAGCCGTTCACCGCGACCGAGTCACCTTCCCCGATCTGGCCGGCAAGCCTTGTCGAAACCCGGATCCGGGCCCCCTCGACGCTGCGCTCAAACGACTCCACCCGTCCGAGGTCCTGGGCCAGCCCGCTGACCATCACCAGATCCTGAGCGTCGAAGACATGAGTACATCTTGCCCGACCGGGGTCGCCCGTATCCCGTCGGTCCGCTTTGCATCCGCCATCAGCTCCGGCCCCGGCCCTTCGGTGGCAGCCCGGCCGCCGCCGAGAACCAGAGGTGCGACGAAGATCTCAAGGCGGTCAACTTCTCCCGCCGATATCGCCGCCCCGGCCAGGGTCGGCCCCCCTTCGAGGAGCACCGACCCGATACCCGCTGCGGCGAGCGCTTCCATTGCGGCGGCGAACCTCTCCCCCGGCCGATCGCCGCCAATTGCGATCACCCGCGCCCCGGCATGCTCAAGCGCCGCCCTGCGCCCGGGATCGGGTTCCGGGCCGCTGACCAGCAGCAGCGGGGCCAATGCGATGTCATCGAAGAGAGCGGCATCCGAACTGCTACGAAGTTCCGAATCGAAGATGACCCGGGTTGGTTGCCGGACCGGGCCCCGGGCAGGGTCATCCGTCTCCGGCCGGGCCGTGAGCCGGGGATTGTCAGCGGCCAGGGTGCCGGACCCCACCGCAACCGCGTCCATTTCCGCGCGCCAGCGATGGACAAGGGCCCGGCTCTCCTCGCCGGAGATCCATTTCGAATCACCGCCACTGGTGGCAACCTTGCCGTCCAGGCTCATGGCAATTTTCAAGGTGACCAGCGGTTTGCCGACCAGGGCACGCTTGCGGAAATCCTGAACCAGATCAAGCGACGCCGCGGCTGCCTCGCCCTTTGCCCAGCGCAGCTTCACACCGGCATCCACCAGCCGCGAAGGGCCGATGCCACGGGTCTTGGCCGTGGGGTCCTCCGCGCCGATCACAACCTCGGCCACACCCGCGTCGATCAGCGCCTCGGCGCAGGGCGGCTGGCTGCCGGCATGGGCGCAGGGCTCCAGGGTGACGAAGACTGTCGCCCCGGCCGGGTCAATGCCTTTCCGGCCCGCGTCAGCCAGGGCCTCCCTTTCGGCGTGGAGGTCGCCGTGACGCCGATGCCATCCCTCACCGATGATCTGACCGT
>JBGAOF010000217.1:0-3097 GCA_044221915.1 Solirubrobacterales bacterium | reverse complement strand
CGCAGGTGGCAGGGCAATTCAGGTCCCGAGGCGCTCCAGGGCGACCTCGGCAGCCGCCTGCCCGGCCGCTTTCTTGCTTCGTCCCTCGCCTCTTCCGACCTCCTCGCCACGGAGGATCACGGCCACCTGGTAGGTCCGGTCATGGGCCGGACCGCTGGTCGCGACGACCTCGTACGCGACCGTCTCTCCCTGCTTCGCGGCTTCCTCCTGAAGGGCTGACTTGAAGTCGGTGCGATTTGCCCGGACAAGATCGATTCGAGGCCCGAAGGACCGGATCACCGCGGCCGCGGTGGGCTCGTACCCGTAGTGGAGGTAACAGGCTCCGATCAGGGCTTCGGTGATTTCCGGCAACGGGCGCTCGCCTTCGAGAAGCAGCCTGGCCGGTGCCTTCTTGCCATCGGATCCACCCGGATCGGCCTGGATCAGCATCTCCGGAACTCCCAGTTCAAGCCCCACCTCGGCGCAGGAGCTGCCGCTGACCGTCTGGTTGAGAATCTTGGTCAGGGAGCCGGCATCGAAGTCCGGCAGCTTGCGATACAGATTGTCGGCGACGGCCAGGCCGAGCACGCTGTCACCAAGCAGGGCCAGCCGCTCGTAGGAGTCGATCCGTCTCGGTGTCCAGGAAGAGTGGGTCAGAGCCGAGCCGAGCAAGCCTTCCGGCAGGCCTTCGATCAGCCCGGCCAGTCCGTCTTTCGGGTCACTGCCGCCCCGGCCGGCCTGGCCGGGAGCATCGACCCGTTCACGTGCCCGCTTTAGCCACGACAAAGTCAACCGCGTCCCCTACCGTCTTGATCTGGCCGGCTTCCTGCTCGGAGACCGAGATCCCGTACTGATCCTCAAGTTCCATCACCAGCTCGTAGAGGTCGAGGGAATCGGCTTCAAAATCCTCCTTGAACCGCGAGCTTTCACTGATCGCATCCGGGCTCAGTTCAAGTTCGGCAACCAGGTGGCTTCGGACCAGATCCATGACTTCGTCGCGGTTCATTCCCGACTTACTATCAGACATCCCGAGCCGAATCGATCGCGCCCCGGTTCACCCCGGCACGGTGAAGAGTTTCTTCGGTCAGGCCCGGCGCATCGGCCCGGGCCGAGCGGGCCGCAAGGCGAACCGCGTTGGCGACCCCTTCGGGACCGGAGCTTCCATGTCCGACGACGGTTGTCTTTCGCAGGCCTAGGAGGATCGCGCCACCCGTGGTGTCGGGATGAAGTTCACGCCGCAGGTCCCCCAGGGCGGGCTTCAACATCAATCCGCCGGCCGCGGCGACCGGATTTCGCTTCGCGGCATCCGCGATCGCCCCGACCACGGTCCTTACCGTCCCTTCGAGCGCTTTCAGGACGACGTTGCCGGTGAATCCGTCGGTCACAACCACATCCGCGACGCCGGCCGGGAGGTCCCGGCCCTCGACGTTGCCGATGAAATCAAGTCCGCTGCTGCCGGCCAGGGCCCGATTGGCCTCCACCACCTCCTGTCTGCCCTTGCCGGCTTCTTCACCGACGGAAAGCAGGCCGACCTCGGGATCGCTGACCCCCATGACCGATTTGCTGAAGGCAGCCCCAAGCCAGGCGAACTGGATCAGGTGTTGCGCCCGGACATCAAGATTCGCACCGACGTCAAGAAACAGGACAGTCCGCCCGGGCAAGGGCACCTGGGCTGCGAGTGCCGGGCGCTTAACCCCCCGGAGCCGCTTCAGGCCAAAGGTCGCGGCCGCCATCGTGGCGCCGGTCGAACCACAGCTGGCCACCGCCTCCGAACGGCCGGCGGCAACATCTGCCACGGCACGGACAATCGACGACTCCGGCCGGCTGCGCACCGCCGGGACGGGATCGTCCTCGTTGGTGATCTCGTCGGCCGTGTCGATCAGTTCGACGTCCGAAAGCCCGGAGACATCAATTGCCCCCGCCGGCGCGAAAACCCGAAGGCTGATCCGGTCCGCCGCGGCAAGCTCTACCGCTTCCTGGAGGACAGCGAAACCGCCCTCGACGCCCATTCCGTCGAGCGCGACCGTGGTCCCACTCAGGTCCAATGGTCCTGGTTACTCGGGAGCGACGGTACCGAAGGGCTGCTCGCTCGGGGCGATTACCTCGCGACCCTTGTACTGGCCGCAGTTCGGACAAACCCGGTGGGGAAGCCGCGGGTTGTGGCAATGCGGGCAGTGATTCACCCGGGCCTTCGCGGCACGATGGGTGGCGCGGCGCTTGTCGCGCCGGGCGCTGGAGGTGCGTTTCTTCGGTACGGCCATAAGAAGCGGCAGTTTAGAGCAACCGGGCCGCGGACGACCCCCGCTACTTCAGGTCCCTGAGCTTTGCCCAGCGTGGATCGGTGTTTTCCCCGTGATCGTGGCCGGCGGGATCGGCGTCATTCAGGGATTCACCACAGATGCCGCAGAGTCCACGACAATCGGGGCGACAGAGGATCCGTTCCGGCAGCGAAAGGATCAGGGCATCACGGGCCCAGGCCTCCAGATCCAGGGACCCTTCGGTCACGTAGGGTGAATTCAGTTCGGCGGCACTGGTTTCGTCCTCCTCTTCCTCCTCGCCTTTGCCCGCCCGCCCCTGTACCGGGATTGGCTCCACCGGCTGGTCCACCTCACGGGCGTCAACTCCGACCGGGGCCCTGGCGTCGGCCAGACAGCGAAAGCATGGTCCGGCCAGCTCAACCGAGAAGCCGAGACGCAGCGCATAGCCGGCGCTGGTGCGCGATATGTCAAGCACGAATGGCGGCTCGGCCGGGACCGGCTCATAGGGCTGGCCGCCGAGCGTGATCTCTCCGGGCGAAACCTCGCCCCTGATCCGCGTCGCATCACCGTAGGCCAGGCCGAGGGCGTCGAGGTCTACCTTTGAAGTCAGCATTTCTTCCAGCATGGCAGACGAATACGATGGGCTGAATGAGCGCCCCTGAAGACCCCGGCTATCTGGACTCGATCCGCGGTCAGGTACCGCATTACGACGATCTCCAGGATGCCGCGGTCGCGGCGATCCCGTTTTCGCCCGCGAATGTGCTTGAGCTGGGAGTCGGCACGGGTGAAACTGCCGCCAGGCTGCTCGCCCGCTTCCCTGAAGCCCGGGTCACCGGGCTGGATTCTGACCCGGACATGCT
>JBGAOF010000216.1:0-3136 GCA_044221915.1 Solirubrobacterales bacterium | reverse complement strand
GTCGTCCTGATCCTCACTGCTGTCACTTTGTTCTCGGTCAGCGCGGATGCCTACGACTTCGTCAGAAACGAACAATCGCTCGTAGGTGGCACCGGACTACGGGCCGTCTTGTTGCTGAACTTCGCCGTCACGCTCGCCCTGGCCCTGTTCGGGATCGTCGCCCTCATCCGAAGGAAAACCGACCGGCGCCGCAACTGCCATGTTCCGCTCGTGACCCTCGAAGGCGAGTATCTCAACCCGGACGACTGAAATCGGTGCCACCGGGCTGCCAACGGTCTTTGTGCAGGAGGGCGGTTACAACCTGGAGACTCTCGGCGACCTGCTTGTCGCGACGCTGGCGGGTTTCGAGGAGGGCCGGCGCTCAGCGGCTGGCTGAACGCTGCCCGGAACCGAGCTGCGTGGGTAGCGCGCCCGGGTCTCGTCAATGAAGGCGGCCATCATTCCAGCCACTCGCGGGTCTTCGATCTCGATCATGTTCTCGGCGTTGGCCTCCCCGGAACGTGACAGGTTGAAGGAGCCGAGAAAGACGGTGTCATCGACGACCGTGACCTTGGCGTGCATGAAGTCCCGCACGGTCCCGGTTCCCCAGGGCACAGACCGCTTGCCGTTGAAGGGCAGCCCTTCAATCACCCTCGTGAGCAACGGGATCTTCCATTTCGAGCCAGTAGTTGCCCACTGCTCGAAGACCCGGTCCGTCTGAGGCTCGTCGATCACCCCGGCGATGTCGAGGCCGGGCCTTGCAGCCAGTTCGGCCAAGGTACCCAGGATCGGCCCGGAAGTCAGGACCGGTGAAGCGATTCTGATGCGACGACGCGCAGCCCCCAGCCTGGTCGCAATCCGCTGGGCCAGTTCCTCGCCATGACCGGGCGTGAACCAGGCCCGCAACGTGGCATCGCCGACCCGGATCGGGTTCGGGTCCCCGTGGCCGGACCGTTCGACCTTCCGGCTGCGCCAGAGTTCCTCGAAGTTCTCCAGATACTCCGCGGCAAGCTCGGGCGAATCAATGACGGCAAGCACGTTTTCCTGCCGCGTCCAGGAGTAGACCGACCAGTTGGCTGAACCGGTCCAGACCGCCTCCCGGTCCCGCACCATGTACTTGTGATGCATCAGGTCGGGGATCCCCGAGACCGGCCTGATCTCAATTGGCAACCGGCTGAGGATCTCCGGATTTGTCTCTGGCGGCGGGTGCACGGCAGGAAGGAAGTTCCCGGCGTCGGGATCCTCCGGAACGTCGTTGTAGACCAGCCGCACCTGCACACCGCGCTCGGTCGCCGCGCGGAAAGCATCCGCAACCTTCGCCCCGACCGGGTCGGGCAGGCGGATGTCATAAAGCGCCAACACCAGTGAGTCCCTGGCCTGATCCATGAAATCGATCAGCCGACGGGCGACCATTTCGGCCTGTTCGAGTCCACCGTCCGGACCGGTATCCCGGAGCGTGAAGCAATCAATCGGAACGGAAATCAGAGCCAGCCTCCGAGCCCCAGCCCGACCCCGAGCAACAGGTTCACGGTCGCCATCACCGCCACCACCTTCACCTGCCGCCGGGTGTTCGAACCCATGTCAAAAACCCAGGCCGCGACGGCGAAGAAGGTCCCGTATCCGAAGATCACAATCAGGGGGATGAAAGGAGTGTTCCACCACCAGTAATCCCAGTGGAAATATCCGGTGCTTTCCAGAAAGAGCTCGACGATCACGCAGAACAGGGAGAAGGCGAGCACCATGAACAGCCGGTTGGGAAGGCCAAGGATCTTCATCCTGCGGTCGGCCGGCAAGGTCTTGACGAAGGCGATCCCGGCTACCGCGAACATGAACAGAATCTCGATCGAAAGACCGATGAAGATCAGGTAGCTGGTATCCCCGGTCACGGTCCAGAGTGGCGCCCGATCGGTCAGATGGAAAATCGCCGAGTTCACCAGCTCGTTGAAGAGATCCATCATCAGCAGGGCGAGTCCGGCGAGGACGATGTCCCAGCGCCGCCGCTCGATCTCGACCGAGTACACATAGATCACCAGCGCCAGCAGGGTCACGGTTGACCACTGGAAGTTCGCCCCGGCCCGCAGCATCGATTCCGCTTCCTGCACGAACTCGGGGACGGCCAGGAGCGGCAATTCAGATCCCCCGGTCCCGATTCACGCCCGCTTCGATGAAGTCGACGATCTCGTCGGTCGGGGTCCCGGGGGTGAATACCCCGGAGACTCCCATTTCCTTGAGTTCACCGATGTCCTTGTTGGGGATAGTCCCGCCGACCGTGACGAGGACATCATCGACACCCTCGGCCTGGAGCAGCTCGATGATCTTCGGGACCAGGGTCATGTGGGCCCCGGAGAGAATCGAAACCCCGATCGCGTCGGCGTCCTCCTGGATCGTCGTCTCGACGATCTGTTCCGGGGTCTGGTGGAGGCCCGTGTAGATGACTTCCATCCCGGAATCCCGCAGGGCCCGGGCGATGATCTTCGCGCCACGGTCGTGGCCATCAAGACCGGGTTTCGCAACGACCACACGGATCTTGCGGTCGGTTTCCGGGTCGGCAACTGCTGCGTTCATCTTCTGGGGACCTGTTCCTGACTAGAAGACCGGAGTCTCCGTGTAGGTGCCAAACACTTCCTGCATCGCCTCGATCATCTCGCCCTCGGTCGTGTGAACCCGGGCGGCGTCAAGGATCGGGTACATCAGGTTTGCCTCGCCGGCGGCTGCCTCCTTCAGCGCCGCGAGGGCCTCCTCAACTTCGGCCGAATCCCGTTTCGCCCGGGTTGCCGCCAGCCGCTCGACCTGCTTCTGCTCAAGGGCCGGGTCGATGTGAAGCAGCGGCACGTCCTCTTCCTCGGTCTGGAAACGGTTCACCCCGACAACCGTGAACTCGCCATCGTCAACCCGACGCTGGAAATCGAAGGCCGCCTCGCTGATTTCCCGCTGGGGGAAGTTCCGGCGGACCGCTTCCACCATTCCGCCAAGTTCGTCAATCCGACGGAAGTAGTCATAGGCCTCGGCCTCCAGCTCATCGGTTAGTGACTCGACAAAATACGATCCCCCCAGGGGGTCGGGGGTGCTGGTCACCCCGGTCTCCTCGGCGATTATCTGCTGGGTACGGAGCGCCACCCGGACGGCTTCCTCGGTCGGCAGAGCGAGCGCCTCGTCG
>JBGAOF010000215.1:0-3179 GCA_044221915.1 Solirubrobacterales bacterium | reverse complement strand
GGCCATCAGCAACTTGCCGTAGCCGGTTACGAGCGGGCAGGCCGTGTATCCGTCGTAGCTGGCGGTCGGCTGGCCTCCGTTCATCACCGCGAGCAGGTTGGTGGTGAGGACGGGGGCCTGGGCACGAATTGCCGCCCCGGTCTTGGAAGTCGGCAGGCTGGAGGCATCACCGAGCGAGAAAACATTTCCGAAGCGCGGATGCTGCAGGGTTGAGCGGTCAGCTTCGCACCAGCCCCCTTCCCCGGCCAGCGGGCTCTCGGCGACGAACCGGGGCGGCCCCTGGGGCGGGGCGACATGGAGCATGTCGTAGCCGATAACCGACTCCTTGCCATCGGCATCGGTGAAGACTGCTTCCCTTTCATCGGGCCGCACGGCACTCAGGCGCTGCTGGTAACGGGCATCGATGCCACGGCGGCTGATCACATCGTCGAGTGTTTCCGCGTACTTCCTGACCGAGAAGACCCCCGGAGTCGCAGCCCCGTAGATCACCTGGCTGCGATCGCGGACACCGTTCTTGCGGAAGGTGTCATCTGCCATGTACATGATCTTCTGGGGGGCACCGGCGCATTTGATCGGGGGTGGCGGCATTGTGAACAGGGCGGTGCCACCTTCGAAGGAGCTGATCGTCTCCCAGGTGATGTGGCATTGGTCGTACTCGTAGTTGGAGCAGATCCCGTCCTTTCCGACCCGGCCCTCGATCCCCTCGATTCCGTCCCAGCGCAGAACCAGGCCCGGTGCCATCACGAGGTATTCGTAGGTGATCTCGCGACCATCGGCGGTAACCACCCCGTTTTCTTCGGGCCGGACCTCGGTCACCTCCGACTGGATCCAGCTTGCCTTGGCGGGGATCAGGCCTGCCTCGGGCCGCGCGCTTGCCTCCCGTTTTGCCACGCCGCCTCCGACCAGAGTCCAGAGTGGCTGGTAGTAGTGAGTCGCGGAGGGTTCGATCACCGCGAGGTCGGGTTCATCGAGGACCCGGCAGAGTCTCGCCGCCACCGATATCCCGGCCGTTCCGCCCCCGACGATGACGATTCTGTGGTGCTCGTTCATGGCCTACCTCCGCGTTGCTCAGCCGGCCCTGGTGCCAGCCACCAGTCGACCATAATAACCTCTAATCCAATCAGGATTTAGGTATTTTCCCCTGATCTTGAATGATCCGGCCGCGCCGGAGAGCGGGAACCCGCGCCGGAGAAGGGACCGTGATCCGCGGGGGACGAAAAGCGCCAAACCCGCTGGTCCCGTCAGAACTCGGCCCCCTGCGGCGACCCTTCTTTCAACGACGAAAGGAGCAGGATGTCAAGAACAGTTTCATCGTCTGGCGCCGGGCGCAACGGCCGTGGCAGGCAGCGCGTTGCCCTGGCGAAAAGCCGGGAGCTGGACGTCAATGCCCTGACCCGGGAGCACGAGCTCCTGTCACCCCGGGACCTGCCTGATCTGGAGGGCGGCGCACTCATCCTCGAATGGGACTTCGACGACGGCAGGCCTGGTGACCGGGTTGCGTGGACGGTGATTCGCCACAACGGGGTGGAGATATTTCGAGAAATCGCCATCTTCGAAGGTCTCGCCCGGTACGACAAGGTACGGGAGATCCTTCGAAGAAGGTACGGCCCGCGTCTCAGAGCCCTGCATCCCACCAAGGCCAGCCTCTTCTACCTCCACGGCGACGCCCGGCTCTAGGACCTGCGGGTCAGCCCGTTGGTGGCCTGACGGGGCTGGTGGTGGCCTGACGGATCGGCGGGGAGGCCGGGCTGCGACACTGGTGGGGAGTGTCGGTGCCGGATGCCGGCCGGATGGTGATGAAACTCTTCAACAGGAAAAGCGAGACGGCGAGCCCTGACTCCGGCAAGACCGTGGGCGAAGACGCGGGTGCTGCCCCGGATCCCAAGCTGCGGCCTCGGCCTTCGACCTTGCCTGAGAACGCACCGCGGGGGTTTCATCTGCTCGCCAAGCCGGCCGGGGCGCAATGCAACCTGGACTGCGACTACTGCTTTTTTCTCTCCAAGGAGATGCTCTACCCGAACAGCCGGTTGCGGATGTCGGACAGCACCCTCGAGGAATACCTGCGCCAGCTGATCGAGTCGCATCTGCTCGCCCCGGAGGTCGTCGTCGCCTGGCAGGGAGGCGAACCAACCCTGATGGGCCTTGACTTCTTCCGGCGTTCGGTCGAGATCGTCAACCGTTACCTGCGGCCCGGCCAGAAAGCGGTACACACCATCCAGACCAACGGCACCCGGCTGGATGCGGAATGGGCCGCCTTCTTCAAGGAGAACGATTTTCTGGTCGGGATCTCGATCGATGGTCCGAAGGAGATCCACGACACCTACCGGGTCACCCGTGGCCAGACCGGCAGCTTTGACCAGGTGATGCGGGGCCTGGATGCGCTCAAGGCGGCCGAGGTGGACTGGAATGCGCTGACCACCGTCAACGCGGCAAACGCGGCCAGAGGCCGGGAGGTCTACTGCTTTCTGCGGGACGAGCTGGGTGCCACCTTCGCCCAGTTCATCCCGATCGTCGAAAGGGTGAGCGAAGCCGAAGTGGACGGCACCATCCCCTGGTCGACGTGGCGGGACCGCCCCCTCTACACCCAGGATGGTGGCTTCGTGACCGGGCGCTCGATCACCGGGGAGGGTTACGGCCGCTTCCTGATCGACGTTTTCGAAGAGTGGGTCCGGCACGACATTGGCCGGGTCTATGTCCAGATGTTCGACGTCGCGCTCGCCAACTACTACGGCGCGCCGCCGAGTCTCTGCATCCACGCCGAAACCTGCGGCACCGCCCTGGCCATTGAACACAACGGCGACCTCTACTCCTGCGATCACTTCGTCGAACCCGACTACCTGCTGGGGAACATCCACGAGAAACACATGCTTGATCTGGTCGCTTCGCCCAAGCAGCGTGAATTCGGCTGCGCCAAGCGCGACACCCTGCCGAAACAATGTCGTCAATGCGACGTGCGTTTCGCTTGCCACGGCGGTTGCCCCAAGGACCGCTTCATCACGACCGCAGACGGGGAACCCGGACTCAACTTCCTCTGCGACGGCTACATGGCCTTCTTCCACCACATTGACGAACCGATGAAGCGGATGTGCGACCTGCTGAAAAAGCAGCGGCCCCCGGCGGAGATTGGCAAGTGGTACCGCCAACGCGACCGCCGGCTCGGCAGCCGCGGCCTCTGCACC
>JBGAOF010000214.1:0-3182 GCA_044221915.1 Solirubrobacterales bacterium | reverse complement strand
GAAAGCTCCTCACGGATGCCGGACAGGTGATCGCAGAGCGCCCGCAGCACATACTGCTGTTCGCCGGAATCGGTCTGTTCGATGGTGGCCTGCAAGTCGGCGGGTTCTTCGGAAATCATCGACAACCTCCATTACATGCCGACATTGGCGGGTTGGGATTGATAGCTCATGGCGTTGACCGGCGTCACAGTCCCGGTCGCGCCGTCGATTTCGAACACGGTCCAGACCGTGCCCGGGGCGTTGGGAACGGTGAAGGTCTGCTCACGGCCATCGCTCAAGAACACCTTCACCGATGCTCCCGACTGCGCCAGGCCGGTGCTCGGATTGGCGTTGCGGTTGGTGTAGTCGTGGACCGCGTAGCGGTAGACGCCGGGGATGAGCCGATGGATGGTGATGGTCTCCGGCCCGTAGGAACTGGTGTCGTCCACGTCCAATTCCGCCGCCTCGTTTTCGATGGTGTGGGAATAGAAGACATGGAACCTGCCGCCGGATGGCGTCGGTCCGGTGAGATGGGAATCGAGGTCCCGGGGGTTGAGGCCCCACTGCAACACGATGCGGGCGACCTGGCCGTCGAGTTCGGGAGAAAGAACGATCTGAATGTCACCGGAGGTGTTGGGGTCGGCGTTCACCCAGCCATGCCAGGCGATGTATCCCGGCGCGGTGACCTCCACGTAATAGAACCCCTCGGGTACGGACAGCTCGAACCCGCCATAGGCGTTGGCGAAGGTCTGAAACGCCGCCGGGCCGGTTTCCGAGCGGCGGAATTCGATCAACGCGTTGCCGACGCCGCTGGTGTTGAGGGCGTTGACTACCGTGCCGCTGAGGAAGACCGTGGCTCCGCTGGCAAAGTCCGGGTGATCGGCGAACCAGGACGGATCGCGGACCTCCACCAGAACATGGCGGAGACTGTCCCGGGCCGAGGATCGCCAGACCATGAGCACGGCATTGCCGATGGTCCAGCCGCAGCGAACGACACCGTCCGGCCCGATCACCGCGACCTCCGGGTTGCTGGAGGCACAGACCGGGGCGTCCACGTCGCCGCGCAGGGAGAGCGGAACCCGTTGCTCGAACTCGCCAGCGGAGAGGCGGATGGAGCGAGGCTGAACCTCCCAGTGGCTATAGTCTGGCGCGGTATCCGTCATGAAGGAACCTCCACCGGTGCGGAGACGCCGCCGCCATAGACCTCGACCTGGACGTGACGCAGGCTGAGCCGCTCGGGCGAATCCCAGACCAGGATCATGGCCGCCCCGGGAACGAAGCCGCACTCGACATTGCCGTCCTCATCGACACTGGCCACGTCGGGATTGGATGATTCGAACACCGGCGCTTCGGGTAGACCACGGATCGAGAGCGGAATGCGCTGGACGAATGGGGATCGCGAGACCCGGATCAGTTTCGGGAAAACATCCCAGTAGTGCGGTTCCTGCGGCTGTTCAAGATTGTTCATCGCGTCCCCCTCAGTTGTCGATGGTGTCGGGACTGCCGGTGACGATGATGGCTCCGCAGGCGGTGATGTCGCCGATGCGGGCGTTGGGCAATCCTTCGGTGATGGTGTCGAAGCTGCCGGTCACGATGGGCGTCACGCCATGCCCCGGAATGGGACAGACGTGCAGATCCCCCATGCGGGCCACCGGCATGCCGTTGTCCAGCGTCCGGCTCGCCCCGGTGATGATGACGCCGCCGTGACTGCTGATGTCGCCGAGTCGCGCCTGGGAGCTCATGGGTTCACCTTCAGCAGCAGATGGATCAGAAAGCCGACGAGTCCGCCGATGGTGCTGCCGATGGTCAATACCAGGCCGACGATCTTCCACATGGTCTCGGTCCCCATCTTGGAGCCGACCCGGGCGTGCAGCCGGTCGATCTCCTCGGCGTGCCGGTGCAGATCGGAATAGATCGAGCGGACCAGCACCTCGACGTTTTCCTTGTCCGATTTCTTCTCGATTTCGCGCTCGATCTTCTCGAGGCGGTCCTGGATTTCCCGGCGGTGGTTTTCGAGGATGCTGCGGAATTCCTCCCGCCAATGCTCGAAGGTCCGGGCCAGCAACTCCTCGCTGGCCGAGAGTCCGGAGGGCGTTGTTGTTCTTTCTCCCATGCAATGATTCCTTCAGGTGTTGATCAAGACGGTGTTCGTCGAGCGAATGATGATGTTTCCGGCCACCCCATCCATGAACACGAGGCTGCCGGACTTGTCGGTGGCGCTGATGCTCTCCTGGCCGGGTGCGGCGTTCATGCGCACTACCTGACCGGCCTTGTCGGTGAGCCGGATCTGTTCGGCGGCGGCGGTGGAATCGACGAGGATTTCCTGAGTGCCGTTGAGCCCCCAGATGTGAACCTTCTCCCGGCCCTTGGTGGTATCGATGAGGATCTTCTGCCAGCGGGAGCGGCCCTTGTCGCACGAGAGGATGTGGACCTTCTCCTTGTCCTGCCAGGCTTCGAGGATTACCTGCTGGCGGCAGAGGTCGGTGAGCTGGATGCGGGCGCGGGAGCCGACGATCTGCGAGGCGATGTCGAGCTGGTCGCCTTTCTCGGCGTCCTTCGTGCCTCGGCGCAGGGCGTTGCCGCTCTGCATCTCCGGCTTCACCTTCCCTTCCATGGTGAGAATTTGTCCGGCGCGGTCGATGATGCGCAGCAGCTCGTCGCCGTCGCGGTCATCGGCCAGGATGGTGTGGCCGGTTTCGGTCTTGAGCAGGACCTTCAGGCGCGGGCAGTAATACGGCGGATGGCCGTGGTACTTCTTGTGTTCGAGATCGTCGTGCCGGTTGGCCTGATGCTCGACTTTGTCCTCGCAGTCATGGCAGAAGGCGTTCGCGCAGGTGCGCTTCGATTCCTCGGGCTGCTCACCGGGATTGCTCTTGGCCAGCCAGACCCCGGTCCAGATCGGATACTGGACGACGCCGCCCTCGAACTCGGCCCAGACCGAGGCCCCTTCCTCGGGGACCAGGAACATGCCGGTGTCGTCGTTGCCGCCGTAGGGGAAACAGGGCGCGGCCCATTCGGACCAGTTCTCCCGCCCGCTGCCGAGCACGGCGGGGATTTCCAGGCGGACCCGGCCGAGGCGTTCGGGGTCGTTGTTGTCGCGCACGAAGGCCCGGTACTTGCCGTACCAGCGGTTGCGGTAGCGCTCTTCGGATTGACGGTCGCGGGTTTCAAGCATGCTCCGTCTCCCGTTTTCGACTGGTGTC
>JBGAOF010000213.1:0-3213 GCA_044221915.1 Solirubrobacterales bacterium | reverse complement strand
CCCGGGGGACCCCAGCTCCCGAGCTCGTCGGGGACGATAGCCGGGGGATCATCGAGCAGCGGCTGGACGATCCGCCAGGTTTCCTCGACCATTCTGAACGGGGTGAAAAGGTCAAAACGGCCGTGGATCGCATCGTCGAGCAGGCGCTCGTACGGTTCCGGCTCGCTGCCGGGGTCTTTCTCGAACAGCACGTCCAGGTCGGCTTCGTCGAAATCCTCGACTCCGGCCGATTTCGCGACGAAGGCCATCCTTGCTCCGGGCAGCGGGTCGATCCTTACCACCATCTGGTTGCGGGGTGGCCGGTGGGACTTCATCCCGACCCCGGTGTGAGGCGGCCGGTTGAAGACGACCCGCACTTCGGTGTGCTTGAGCGGAAGGTTCTTGCCGGTGCGAAGAAAGAAGGGAACCCCGGACCACCGCCAGTTGTCGATCGCCAGCTCCAGGGCGGCGTAGGTTTCGACTTCGGAATCGTCGGCGACATCGGGGATATCCCGGTATCCCTCGTATTGCCCGCGCACACAGCTTGCCGGGTCGGCAGCCCGGATCGCTTCGAAGAGCTCCAGCTTTTTGGCCCGGATCGAATCGTGCTGGTTTGCGTTGGGAGCCTCCATCGCCAGCAGCGCGAGCACCTGGAGCATGTGGTTCTGGACCACATCACGGATCGCGCCGACCCCTTCGTAGAAGCGGCCCCGGTCTTCCACGCCAAAGTTCTCGCTCATCGTCATCTGAACATAGGAGACGTAGTTGCGGTTCCAGACCGGCTCAAGCAGGGCATTGGCGAAACGCAGATAGGTGATATCCATCACCGGTTCCTTGCCGAGGTAATGGTCGATCCGCAGGATCTGCTCCTCCCGCAGGAATTCGAGCAGGTCGGCCTGAAGCGACCGGGCTGAATCGAGGTCGTGGCCGAAGGGCTTTTCGAGGATCACCCTGGCATCCTCGAGCAGGCCGGCCCCGGCGAGGCCGTGGACGACGCCGGAAAACAGCGGCGGCGGGATCTCCAGGTAAAAGATCGGCCGCTTGAAATCGGAAAGCTCCTCCAGCAGCGACTGGTAAAGCGACTGCTCATCGAAATTGCCGTTCACGAAACGCATGCGGTCCGCCAGTCGCCTGAAGACAGCCCGGTCGAATTCGTCCACCGATGCCCGGATGGACTCCTCGGCCCGCTGTCTCATCGTCTCGTGATGCCAGTCCTGGTTGCGACCAACTCCGATGATCGGACAATCGAGTTTCCCCCGTTGCTCAAGCCGGTAGAGCGCGCGGAAAGTCATCTTCTTTGCCAGGTCGCCGGTGATGCCGAAGATCACCAGCGCGTCGGCCGGGCTTCTCTCCTTTGTCGTTCCCATGCCCGGCAGAGTATCCGGCCAGTACCGGTTCTAATATGACCGCATGGAAATCGGGATTGTGGGGCTTGGTCGGATGGGGGCGAACATCGCCCGGAGGTTGATGCGTGACGGTCATCGCTGCGTGGTCCATGATGTGAACCCCGACGCGACCCGAGAGCTGGCCGATGAGGGGGCGGTCCCGGCGGCTGACCTGGCCGGGCTGGCCTCCGAGCTGGCTGCGCCCCGGGCGGTCTGGGTGATGGTGCCGGCGGGTGAGATCACCCGCGACACGATTCGCGCGGTCGCCAAGCAGCTAGGGCCCGGCGACACGATCATCGACGGAGGTAACACCTACTACCGTGATGACATCCGGTTCGCAAAGGAACTCGCCGGTCAGGGCATCGATCATCTCGATTGCGGCACGTCGGGTGGCGTATTCGGGCTGGAGCGCGGCTACTGCCTGATGATCGGGGGTCCCGAAGCGGCGTACCAGCGGCTGGAGCCGATCTTTGCGACCCTGGCCCCCGGGGTTGGTGAGGCAGAGCGGACCCCGGGTCTGACCGGCGAACCTTCTCCGGCCGAGAACGGCTACCTGTACTGCGGCCCGGCCGGGGCCGGACATTTCGTGAAAATGGTCCACAACGGGATCGAATACGGGATGATGGCGGCGCTGGCCGAAGGCCTCAATGTGATCAAGGGGGCCAACGCCGGACTGGTGGAACGTGATGGCGACGCCGAAACCGCGCCGATGCAGGAACCCGAGTACTACCAGTACGAGATCGATGTCCCCCAGGTCGCGGAGGTCTGGCGCCGGGGCAGCGTGGTCGGCTCCTGGCTGCTTGACCTCACGGCCGCGGCCCTGGCCGAATCACCACAGCTGGAAGAATTCTCCGGTCGGGTCTCCGATTCCGGTGAGGGCCGCTGGACGTCGATTGCGGCGATCGATGAAGGGGTGCCGACTCCGGTCCTGACCGCCGCTCTGCATGAGCGCTTCTATTCGCGCGGGCTTGGTGATTTCGGGGACAAGGTGCTTTCGGCGATGCGCAAACAGTTCGGGGGCCATGACGAAAAGCCGGCCGATGGCAGGGGCAGCTAGTTGACCACCAGGATTGTTGCCGATGCGGAAGCCGCCGCGGCCGAAGCTGCCCGGGTTGTGCGGGCCGCGGCCGCCAGGGCGATAGCCGCCCGTGGCCGCTTCAACTTCGCGGTGAGTGGCGGCAGGTCACCCTGGCGAATGCTGGAAATGCTGGCCGATGACGGGCTCGACTGGTCCAGGACTGCGCTTTTTCAGGTTGATGAGCGGATCGCGCCGACCGGGAGCCCCGAGCGTAACCTGACCCAGATGGTGCTGACCTTGCCGCTGGTCTGCCAGGCGGCGATTCGGCCGATGCCGGTCGGAGCCGCTGACCTGCCGACCGCCACCGCCGACTACGAGTATTCGCTGCCGGAACGGTTCGACCTGGTGCACCTCGGCCTTGGGGCTGACGGCCACACGGCCTCGCTTGTCCCCGGTGATCCGATCCTCGACACGGACGACCGGCAGGTAGCGTTCACCAGGGGTGAATACCAGGGAACCCGCCGGATGTCACTGACTTTCAAGGCGATCAACGGCGCCCGGCAGATCCTGTTTCTGGTCACCGGTGAAGGCAAGGAGGACGCTCTCGCAAAACTGATCGCCGGCGATCAGAGCATCCCGGCCGGCCGGGTCGTGAACCCGGACATCACCGTGGTCACCGATATTGCCGCGACCGAAGGCGGCCGGCCGTGACCAGGTTGCGCGAGCTCGGCAGGGAACGGTACGGCCTGGCTTTGACCCTGATCCTTGTCTCGATCGTTTTCATCATGGCTACACCGGATGGAAGCTGGGCCGATTTTTTCGCCCTGAATC
>JBGAOF010000212.1:0-3229 GCA_044221915.1 Solirubrobacterales bacterium | reverse complement strand
AGCCGCGAACTCTTCCCACTCCCCGGCGGAGCCCTCCTGATCGACACTCCGGGTCTCCGCGCCCCCGGGTCGATCGAGGCCGACGACCTGATCCCCGGCTCGGCCGAATCAGACCTGACCGACGAGCGTGCCCGCGAGATCGAGCGCCTCGCCGCCTACTGCCGCTTCCGCGACTGCGCCCACGAAACCGAACCCGACTGTGCGGTCACCGCCGCGATCGAAGCCGGCGAACTGCCGGCCCGCTGACCGGTTCGAACCAGGGAGGCTTCTCGCGGTCGGGGCTGCTCAATCCGGCAGGGTCGCGCAGGGGATGCCGGTCGCGGCCTTGTTGTCGTTTCCGCAACGGAGGATCGTCGGGCCTTGCCAGCCGGTTCCGGCGAGCAGGCCCTTTACGTTCTCCCTGCTCAGCCCGTAGAGGCGCATGGTCAGGCGGAAGGCGGGCTGGGCGGCATCGGCGGCCGGTGACGGCAGCCAGTTGCGGGACTGGTCCGGAACCCCCGCCGGCGGCTCAAGCCGCGGCTTCAGACCAGGGCCGGCAGCACGTCGGTCTGCGCGAAATCCCCGCCCTTGAAAAGCAACGGGTGACCGAGTTCCATGGCCAGGGCGTAAGAGAAGCAATCGCCAAAGTTGAGCTTGGCGGGATGGCCGCTTCGTCGCCCGTATCTGGAATGGGCCTCTCTCGCGACCTGTGCCTGCCTCACAGTCACAGGTTCAATCTCAATCTCAGCCGTGTGCAGGAACCGATCCATGAGCTCAACCAGCCGGGGTTCCCCAGAACGGCCAGTCGCTACTCCCAGCTCCACGTAGCTTGCGGCCGACATCCGGCGCCTGTCGGCTGCCGCGACTACCCCGAGGAAGAGGCGCGCCTCCTCCTCACTTTGAAGGATCGCCATGATCGCGGAGGTATCGATCACCAACTCCATCAGGCAAACCCCATTCGTCGTATAGGAACTCGGTCGGATCACCAGTCAGCATGTCTTCAGGCATGGCGGCTCGACACTCCCTCGCAATCTCAAGAAGTTCCTCGGCTACACCTTTCCGATCTCGCAGGATCCGGTCCCGGCGCTCGCGCAGTGCCTCGGTGGTCGCCGTGGCCATGCTCTCACCGGTCAGTTCCGCCAGCTCCTTGGCCAGTTGATGGGCCTCGGGAGTCTTGATGTTGAGGGAACCCATGATCCGATTCCACCATCGGACTTTGCGTTTCTACCACGCTGCGATGCTGACCGAGGCTGGCCGTCGGATCAGCCCAATTGGCCGATTGCCGCTTCCGCGGCCCGGCTACTCGACGGTTGCCAGGAAATCGGTCAGCAGAGCACTGACCCCGGGTGGATCGTCGATGTAGGGCCAGTGGCCGGAGGCCGGCAGGATGTGGACCTCGGCCGAGGGAAAGGCGCTGCGCTGGCGATCGGCAAAGGAGGCCGGCAGGTAGGGGTCGCCCGCTCCCCAGATGACGAGGGCCGGCAGATCGGCCGCGGCCAGCAGCGGGGTCAGTTTCTTCGAGGACTTGCCCACCTTCCTCAGGTCGCGGTAGATACCGAGCACGGCGCGACGGGTGCGCCGGTCGTAGTTGTCGTACATCCCGTCGAGGAACTCGCGCGGCAGCCCGTGGGGCTCTTGCGTGGAGATGATCCGGCGGAAAGCGGCACGAAACACCGTCGCCTGGAAGATCTCCCCGAGCAGGGGGGTCTGCCAGATCCGGGCGATGCGGTGCCAGCGGTAGCCGGCGAGGACACCGGTATTGATCAGGGTGACGCTGGCGATCTGGCCCGTGTGACGGGATGCCCACCCGAGACCGATTGGCCCGCCGAGGTCATGCAGGACCAGATGGGCCCGCCGGATTCCGAGCGCTTCAAAGGCCTCGCCGATGAAGTCCGCATACTCCTGCTGGCTGTGGCCGAAGCCCGGCGCGGCAATCGACTGCCCGAAATCCGGCAGGTCAAAGGCGATCGCCCGGCGGGGCGGGCCGAGCTGATCGACAAGGGCCGTGAAGTCCGCAGCCGAACCCGGATTGCCGTGGATGAACACAACCGCTTCGGAGGCCTGGTGGGGACCCGCCTGATAGGTGCGAATCCAGTGATTTCCGACCGCGATGCTTGACCATTCGGGGGCGCCTTCGAAGCTCAACCGGGGCCCCCACCCATGCTCAGAGGGCGAACATCGCAACGGCCGCGAAGTGCAGGGCGGCCGCGCCGATCACGAAGAGGTGGAAAACCTCGTGATACCCGAAGTAGGTCGGGCTGGGGTTGGGCCGTCCGGTCGCATAGACGACCGCCCCGACCGTGTAGAGGATGCCGCCGGTCGCGATCAGCAGGCCCGCCCACACTCCGGCTGTGCCGACGATCTGGGGGAAGGCGACGGCCCCGATCCAGCCGACTGCGACGTACATCGCGGCGCTGACCCACTTCGGTGAGTGGGTCCAGAGCAGCTCAACGATGATCCCGACCACAGCCGCCGACCAGACCGCGACCAGAATCGCGGTCGACCAGGTTCCGTTCATGGTGAGCAGGGCGAAAGGCGTGACCGTGCCGGCGATCAGCAGGAAAATCATCGAATGGTCGAGGCGCCGCATCAGCATCCGGGACTTGACCGACTTCCAGTTGACCCGGTGGTAGAGGGCGCTGGTTCCGAAGAGGGCGCAGAGCGAGATCGCATAGACACTTACGGCCAGGGACTTCTTCGGCGTGTCGGCCAGCATCAGTAGTGAAATGCCGAGGCCGAGCGAGAGGAAGAAGGCCCACTCGTGGGAAACCCCGCGGAACCTGGGCTTGATCGCCTTGATCGACTCGGCGGCCGATTCCCTGACCGCCGTGGCCTTCTCGACCGCTGCCTCGCGAGCGAGTCCGGCCTTCTCGACCGCTGCCTCACGAGCAAGGCCGATCTTCTCGCCCGCTACCTCGCGAGCGAGTCCGACCTTCTCGACCGCAGCCTCGCGAGCGAGTCCGGCCTTTTCGCGCTTGTTTCGGGATCCCTGACTCACGGACACAATCGTACCGACCCTCTCGGGCAGGCATGGGCAGCCCAGGTTCGGCCCCGGAGAGCTCGTGACGAATCAGGCACCAAATTGGTCACCGATTCGTCACCAGCTCCGGTGGGGCGGCGGGGCCGGAGCCTGGCTTGACTGGGCGTTGAGGGGTGGCCGGCAGGCCCGGCGAGGTGCGGGGCATAGCGGGGCCGGGGCATAGCGGGGCCGGGGCATAGCGGGGCCGGGGCCTGGGGGCCGGGGCCTTTG
>JBGAOF010000211.1:0-3304 GCA_044221915.1 Solirubrobacterales bacterium | reverse complement strand
AAACACAGCATGTCCAATGTCACGGTGATCGGCGGCCAATGGGGCGACGAGGGCAAAGGCAAGATCATCGACTGGCTGTCGAACCGCGCCGACATGGTGGTGCGGTTCCAGGGCGGCAACAATGCCGGCCACACGATCGTGCACGATGGCGAGGAGTACAAGTTTCACCTGATCCCGTCCGGGATCCTGCACGAAGACAAGTACTGCGTGATCGGGAACGGCGTGGTGGTCGATCCCGGGGTGCTGCTCGAAGAGATTGACGGCCTCCACCGGGCCGGTGTCTCGGCCTCGAACCTGCGGGTCTCCTCCAACGCGCATCTGATCATGCCCTACCACGTGCTCGTTGACGCGGCCGAGGAGCTGAAGCTGGGCAAGCTCTCGATCGGGACCACCCGCCGGGGGATCGGCCCGGCCTACGCCGACAAGGCCTACCGGATCGGGATCAGGGTTCAGGACCTGCTGGACGAAAAGATCCTCCGCAAGAAGATCATGGCCGCCCTGGATCACAAGAAGAAGTCACTCCAGGAGCTGGCGGTCCGCCGCCGCAAGCTGAACAAGGAGGCGGAGCCCGACGAGGAGATCCAGATCGATGACCGGCTTGACCTGCATTCGATCACCGAGGAATACCTGAGTTACGGCCACCGGCTTGAACCGTACATCACGGATACCGCCCGGCTTTGCTGGAATGAACTGGACGCGGGCAACACGGTGATCTTCGAGGGGGCACAGGCGGCCCTGCTGGATCTTGACCACGGCACATATCCGTTTGTGACCTCGTCCAACCCGATTGCCGGCGCTGCCTGCGTCGGCGCCGGGGTCGGCCCGACCGACATCGAGTCGGTCTGGGGCATTGTCAAGGCTTACTCCACCCGGGTCGGATCCGGGCCCTTCCCGACCGAGCTCTTCGACGAAGTCGGCGAGCATATGTCGGACCGGGGGCATGAGTTCGGGACGACAACCGGCCGCCGCCGCCGCTGCGGCTGGCTGGATCTGGTCGCGCTCAGGTACGCGGTGAGGCTGAACCGGCTATCCGACCTTGCGATGACGAAGCTCGATGTGCTCACCGGGCTCGACCAGATCAAGGTGGCGGTCCGCTACCGGTCGCGCGAGGGTGCTGTGCTCGAGGATTTCCCGTATCACCAGTCGATCCTTCACAACGCGACGCCCGAGTACGTTGAACTGCCTGGCTTTTCGGAGGACATCACGGGATGCCGGGCGGAGGGTGACCTGCCGGCTGCGGCCCGGGACTTCATTGCCTTCGTCTCCGACTTTGTCGGGGTGCCGATACGTCTGGTCGGAGTCGGTCCTGGCCGGGACGAAGTCGTCTGGGTCGGAGACCCGGTCTGAGGGAAGATTCCGGCCGCTCCCGGTCTGAGGGAAGATTCCGGCCGCTGAGGGAATATTTCGACCAGATCCCATGAACGCCTGTGTTTGGTGTACTATGTCGTATCAGCAGAGAGATCACTGGATGTGACAGCTGCAAACATCGTTGACTGGGGTCCCTCCCTACCCTCAGCAGCGCTTAGTCGGTGAAGTCGGGTTGGCCCACTCTCCCTTGCGTCAGCCCGACCACCGACATTTTTTTGCCCGCAAGACCCCTTGGGCAAGCCGTTTCGCGGCCTGGGATCCGTTCAGCGTGCAAAGTACGTAAACGTTGCGTCTTAGTACCCGGCTGTCTTTCAGGCGGGATGCGGCCAGGGTACGGCGGTGTTCATCTGGCCTTCCGCGGCGGGAATTTCTCCCGCGGCTTCCTTGCGGATCTCGCCGCGGCCGAGGATCCGGAGCGTCAGCACGGTTATGCCCATGGTCGCACCGGTCGCCAGGGTGAGCTGGACGGAAAAGAGTCCTTCCTTGCTCCAGTAGACATCCTGCATGTCAAGCAGCAGCGCGGCCTCGTCGAAGGTCAATCCCATCCCCACCCCCAGGGTCCGGGCCAGCCGCCGGTCGGCGATTTCGCCCTTGAACAGCAAGGCGGCGATCCCGGAGGCGAAGGCGGTGAGGATGCCGGGTACAAAATGGTGAATGTGCCGCCCGCCGACACTGACGTTGCGAAAGGGCCCCTTCCCTTCACGGATCATCCAGGTGGTGAGCCGGACCAGCGCGAAACTGCCGAGGAAACCGGCCAGCAGGTTGAACAGGACCAGCTCCCGGTTCGGGCTGGCCGAATAGCCTTCCACCGCGACCCCGACCGTGTCCATGGCCGCCGCTGGAGCGGAATCGATCAGGCCGTCGGTATCCGGCGAATGTGTGCGGCGGCTCAATAGACGTGTGTACTGGGCGGCGAGGACCAGCCCGGCGATGGCGATAGTCCCCACCGCAAGGGCAGCGGTCCCCTTGTCGCTGCGGATCTCTCGCCAGTGTGAATGTGGCGGCTCCACCCAGGGCAGGCCGGACGGGATCGCCTTCGCCCGTTCCTTCGCTGATTCTGCGAGGGAACGGAGCACCGGTCCTCAGAGCCTTGTCACGTTGGCGTGGTCGCCCAGATCCCGGGTGACGCCGCGCAGATCGAAGACCAGGTCGCTCCGGTCAACCACTTCCGCCCAGTCGAATTCCGGATGCGCGGTGACGATCACCGCCAGATCGGCCTCGTCGAGGGCGGCCCCCAGGTCGGGCGAGTTGCGGAGATCCGCCTCCGTCAGCTCGTCCACATTGGGATCGTGGAAGCGCACATCGGCGCCCAGTTCGGTGAGCAGCCGGATGATCCTGATCGCCGGTGATTCCCGGACATCCCCGACCCCGGCCTTGTAGCTGACCCCGAGAATCAGGATCTTCGTGTCCTTGACCGGCTTGCCGGCCGCGTTCAGGATCCTTTCGATCCGGTTGACACAGAACAGGGGCTGGGACTGGTTGATCTTCCCGGCCAGTTCGATGAATTCCGGGTAGAAGTCATGTTCGCGGGCCTTGAAAGCAAGGTAGAAAGGATCGACGGGCAGGCAATGCCCGCCCATCCCGGGGCCCGGTTCGAATCGCATGAAGCCGAAAGGCTTGGTGGCGGCGGCATCGACAACCTCCCAGACATCAACCCCGAGCCGGTCACAAAGCTGGGCCAGCTCGTTGACCAGGGCGATGTTCACCGAGCGGAAAATGTTCTCCAGCAGCTTCGAGAGTTCCGCCGTCTCGGGGCTGGAAAGTGGGATCACCTGATCACAGATAGTCTCGTATAGCGAGACAGCATTCTTTCCGCAGGCCTCGGTCAGACCACCAACCAGCTTTGGCGTGGTTCGCACCGTGTGGCTTGTTCGACCGGGGTCAATGCGTTCCGGTGAGAAAGCCAGAAAGAAATCACTGCCGGCCTTTCGTCCTT
>JBGAOF010000210.1:0-3338 GCA_044221915.1 Solirubrobacterales bacterium | reverse complement strand
AACCCCGGCCAGCCTCGTCGGCCCCGGCCACCTTCTCGGCCCCGAGCTCAAGATCATGCATGAACATTGCGCCGGCAGCCCCCCGGGCCACCGAGTCGGAGGAGGAAGAATCGGCCCCGAACTTCCGGGACGTTCCGGTCACGGGCTCTAGAGGCCGCCGATCCGGTTCGGCGGCCAGTAGGTGGCAAATGCCTTGCCGATCAGCGACTGTTCCGGGAGGGGACCCCAGAAACGGCTGTCATCGCTGTGGCCGCGATTGTCGCCCATCATGAAGTAATGCCCCTCGGGAACCGTTATCTCCCTGGGCAGATTGCATCCCGACCCGGCCGGGCCGCAGGGAATGATCTCGTAGCCATCCGGCGTGACGACCTGCCCGTTGACGACCGGCAGGCCCTTCTCGACCTTGAGGGTATCGCCGGGCCCGGCCACGATCCGTTTGATGAAAGTCTCGCTTGACTTCTCCGCGGTGGGCTCGGGACAGGGCTGGTCGTTTCGATGCGGAGCCCCACATTCAACCCCGCCACCGTCAACCCCGGCCGGCGGGTGAAAGACGACGACATCCCCGGGCTTGGGGTCGGTGAAGTGATAGATGAACCGATTGACCAGAATCCGCTGGTTGATGTCCAGGGTTGGCTCCATCGAGCCGGACGGAATCTGATACGGCTTGATCAGGAAGGCCTGAATCAGCAGCGCCAGCCCGAGGGCCAGTGCCACGATCACGACCAGCTCCAAAAAGCTCCCCCCGGCCGTCTTCGGCTTGGGGATCTTCGGGCTCAGGCCTCTTCCTTCTCGCCTTGCCCGTCGTCCCCGGCAGGCTGATCGGATGTCTCGGCGGCCGACTCTTCATTGGCTTCCGCCTCCGGAGCTTCCTCGGCGGGAGCTCCAGCGTCGGCCTCCGGAGCTTCCCCGGCAGGAGCTTCTGCCTCGGCCTCCGGAGTCTCTTCGGCGGGGGCTTCTGCCTCGGCCTCTGGAGCTTCCTCGGCGGGAGCTTGTGCCTCGGCCTCGGTGGCTTCGGCTCCGGTCGCCTCGACCGCCGCGTTCTCTGCGGTCTCCTCTATCTCCTCGAGCGATTCGCCCGATGCGTCCACCGCCTCGGAAGTGCCGACCATGTCCTCGTCGATGCCCCAGCGCCGTTCGGCAACCCGGGCAGCCTTACCTACGCGGCCGCGCAGGTAGTAGAGCTTGGCCCGGCGTACCCGGCCACGCGAAGCGACCTCAAGCTTTTCGATCTTCGGCGAATGGAGCGGAAAAGTACGCTCAACCCCGACCCCGAAGGACTGCTTGCGCACGGTGAAAGTTTCACGCGCACCGGATCCCTGGCGTTTGATCACCACGCCTTCGAATACCTGTGGGCGTTTGCGGTTTCCTTCGATCACTAGGAAGTGAACGCGAACCCGGTCGCCCGGGGCAAATGACGGGAGGCCTTTCCGCAGCTGGCTGTTTTCGATGTCCTGGATAACGGTGCTCATGGCTAAAAAATACGGGCCGGTTGATGGCCCGTGGACGGGTGATCCTACCGGAGGAAGGCGACCGGCGTCATTCCGCCCCTCGCTGGCGACTTTGCTCGCGCCGCCACTCCCTGACCCTGGCGTGATCGCCCGAGGTGAGGATCCCGGGTACCTCCCAGCCCCGGTATTCGGGCGGGCGCGTGTAATGCGGGTACTCGGGCAGGCCGTCGAGAGCCTCGGAGAAGGATTCCTCGATCGCGCTGTCCGCATCTCCCAGGGCACCTGGCTGCCGGCGCATGATCGTGTCGGCAATCACCATCGCCGGAAGTTCTCCCCCGGCCAGTACGTACTTTCCGATCGAGACCTCATCGTCGGCGAGGTGTTCGTGGACGCGGTGGTCGAACCCCTCGTAGCGACCGGAAAGCAGGGCGAGACAGGGTTCGGCCGCCAGTTCGGTCACCAGCGAATCGTCGAGAACCCGGCCGGCGGGACTCAGTACTACGGTTCTCGGCTTCTCGCCGTCGCCGTACACGCCGGCCAGTGCCGCGTCCACGACGTCAACCCGCAGCACCATGCCGGCGCCACCACCGTACGGAGCGTCGTCAACCCGGCCACCTTTCAAGGGGGTCCAGTCGCGGTAGTCGCGCAAGTTGAGTTCCGCACCGTGCTCGATCGCCTTGCGGACCGGGCGCTGCCGGCGGAACCAGTCGAAGGCCTCCGGGAAGAGAGTGAAGATGTCGAGCCGCACGGCTCAGTCGAGGATGTCGACCAGCACGCGCCGTTCCTCGCGTACTGCCGCCGCCTTCGCCACGGTGCGAATCGCGTTGGCGACCCTGCCGCCGCGGCCGATCACCCGCCCGAGGTCGCCGTCGCCAACCGTGATTTCGAAAACCAGGTCCCCGTCCTCTTCGAGTTCCTCGACCTCGACCGCGTCGGGATCTTCAACCAGGGCCCGCGTGATGTAGAGAAGCATCTCCTGCATCGGCCCGGGATGGACAGCTTCAGCTGCCGGTTGCCTTGATGCCCTTGATCCGCAGGAGCCCGGCCACGCGCTCCGAGGGCTGGGCGCCCTTCTCGAGCCAGTAGTTGGCCCGTTCCTCGTCGATCACGATCGTTGAGGGTTCTGTCTGGGCGTTGTACTGGCCAATCGTCTCGATTGAGCGTCCGTCTCGCGGCGCACGCTTGTCGGCGACGACGATTCGCCAGATCGGGTTCTTCTTCGAACCAACTCTTCTAAGTCTGATGCGGACTGCCATTGGACGCGAAATCGTACAGGTTTGCCGGTCGGACTGCCTTGCCGGCTCCAACTTGGCAGCCGAGGCGGGCTCTGGCTCTGACTAGACCTACCGGCGACGAATTTTCGGCCGCTGTGCCTGACCCATCATCTTCGCGAGCTGGTTCTGGTCCGGCATCTGGCCGCCGGCCATGTGCTTCATCAGTTTCTTCATCTGATCGAACTGCTTGACCAGGTTGTTGACCTGCTGGATCTTCGTTCCGGAACCCTCGGCGATCCGGCGGCGCCGGGAACCCTTGATGATCTGCGGCATTGCCCGTTCGTGAGGGGTCATCGAGAGGATTATCGCTTCGACCCGATCCAGTTCTCCGTCGTCGACTTCGACGTCCTTCAGCTTTTTCATCGCCCCCATGCCGGGCATCATTCCCAACAAGTTTCCGATCGGGCCCATCTTGCGGATCTGCCGCATCTGTTTGAGGAAATCCTCCAGCGTGAACTGCCCCTCCTCCATCTTGCGCTGGAGTTCCTCGGCTTCTTCCTCGGAGACCTGTTCCTCGGCCTTTTCGATCAGGCTGAGCACATCACCCATGCCGAGGATGCGGCTGGACATCCGGTCGGGGTGGAAATGCTCGAAGTCCTCCAGCTTCTCGCCGGTC
>JBGAOF010000020.1:4742-16575 GCA_044221915.1 Solirubrobacterales bacterium | reverse complement strand
GTCCGGCTGTCGGCGCCAGCCGCGCCACCACTGCTCGAACAGCTCGAGCGTGAAGAGCCGGCTCTGCACCGACTTCACGAGGTTGATCGGATCGTAGCCGGGGATGATGGCGTGTTGCAGGTCGTGGCGGGCGAGCAGGCTGCCCTCTCCCCTGTCTTCGACTTCCAGTCCGGCCTCGCGTAGTGCAGCCACCGCCCTTTCGGTTTCGGAGATCCGTACGTAGACCTTGTAGCCCTCGCCGGGACCGTAGGTGTCGAGGATCTCCGCCATGGTCCCGTCGGCGATCAGTTTGCCCTTGTTGATGATCGTCGCCCGGTCGCACATCAGCTGGACTTCGGACAGGAGGTGGGACGAGACGAGCACCGTCACCCCACGCTCGGGCAGCCCCTTGATCAATTCCCGGATCTCGACGATCCCGGAAGGGTCCAGCCCGTTGGTCGGCTCATCGAGGATCACCAGACGGGGTCCGCCAAGCAGGGCGATTGCCAGTCCGAGACGCTGTTTCATGCCCAGCGAGAAGCTGCGAGCCCGGCTGCCGGCCCGCTCGGTCAGCCCGACCAGCTCGAGCAGATCCCGGATCATGGCGTCCGGGTCCCTCATCCCCAGGGTCGCGGCCTGGATCTCCATGTTTCGGCGCGCGGTCGCACGTCCGTAAAGCGCCGGGCCTTCGATCAGGGCCCCGGTCTGCTGCACGGCCGCGAGGAATCCGGGACTTCGGGGCGCGGCTCCGAGCAGCGAGGACCGGCCCGCGTTCAGCTCGGTCAGGCCGAGCAGAATGCGGATCGCCGTGGTCTTGCCCGAGCCGTTCGGGCCGAGCAAGCCACAGACCGACCCGTCAGGCACTTCCAGCGAAAGTCCATCGAGCGCCGTCACGCTGCCGTAGCGCTTGGTCACTCCCTCAAGCTCGATCAGGGGTCCGGACATCAGCGCAGCAGCCTAGCGGGCATCCCAGGGGGCGGATCCGGCCATGATCCGCTCCCCGTAGTCGGCGTACTGACCGGCCGAGATCGCTTCCCGGGCGCTCCGCATCAACCGTTCCATGTAGGTCAGGTTGTGATCGACCAGCAGCCGCACGGCGGTCAGTTGCTCGGATCGGGAAATGTAGTTGAGATAGTCGCGGGAATAGCCACCGGAACAGGCGGCGCAGGGGCAGTTCTCCACCAGGGGCTCGAGGTTGCCGGCCTCGCGGGGCTTCCGTACGTCAATCCGGAAACGTCCGTCGGGCAGTGGTGCCAGAGCCATGCCATGTCGCGCCAGCCGGGTCGGAACCGCACAATCAAAGACATCGAGCCCGAGGGCGATGCCCCGGATCAGGTCATCAACCTCGCCGATGCCGAGCAGGTGTTTCGGCGACTGAACCGGAAGGTTGGGCACGGTGTACCCGAGAACCTCGGCCATCTCCTCCTTGTTGCGGCCGAGGGTGCCGCCGATCGAGATCCCGTCCACCGCGGCGGCCGAGATTACCTCGCAGGATTCCTTCCTCAGATCCGGATGGGTGCCGCCCTGGATGATTCCGAAGACGGCCTGACCTGCCGGACCGTTGGCTTCGTGCCAGTCAAGGCAGCGCCTCAGCCAGCGGTGGGTTCGCTCGGTGGAGCGGGCCGTGTATTCCCGGTCCGCGTGAAAGGGGGTGCATTCATCGAAAACGAGGGCGATGTCGGATCCGAGGGCAGCCTGCACCCGCATTGACTCTTCCGGCGAGAGCATCAGTTCGGACCCGTCCCTGTAGGAACGGAAGCGAACCCCTTCTTCCTCGATGCCGAGCGTCTTCGCCAGCCCGTACATGCGGCGGCCGGAGCCCTTGATTTCCTCGGCCACCCCGCCGTGAGCCAGTGAAAAGACCTGAAAGCCGCCGGAGTCGGTGATTATCGCCTGATCCCACCCCATGAAGGCATGAAGGCCGCCAGCCTCGGCAATTCGTTCCGGGCCCGGCGCGACCAGCAGATGGTAGGTGTTTCCCAGCACCATTTCGTAGCCGACCCCTGCCACTTCCCGCGAGGACATGCCGCGCACCGACCCCTTGGTTGCGAGGGGAATGAAGGCCGGGGTCTCGACCGGGCCATGCGGCGTGTGGAGCGTGCCGCGCCGGGCGTCACCGTCACGATCGTGGATCTCGAAAGTCAGTCGGGCCGGGTCATGGCGCATCGGGCCAGCCTATCCACCCGGATCCGTTTCCGGGGCCGCCCGACGACCCGGGGTTACGCCGGACGGATCAGCGACCGGCCGGTCATCTCCGCGGGTTGTTCGATGCCGAGCAGCTCGAGGATGGTCGGTGCGACATCGGCCAGGATTCCACCGTCGGCCAGGTTGAAGCCTTCAGCCGTAACGATCACTGGCACCGGGTTCAGCGAGTGGGCGGTGTTCGGTGATCCGTCCGGCTCCAGCATGTTGTCGGCGTTGCCGTGGTCGGCGGTGATCAGGCAGGCACCACCTGAAGCAAGCACCGCGTCGACCACTCGGCCAAGGCAACCGTCAACCGCCTCGATCGCCTTCACCGCTGCCGGGATGACCCCGGTGTGGCCGACCATGTCGGGATTGGCGAAGTTGATGATGCCGAAACGCGGATCGTCCTCCGCCCAGCCCGCAACGAAGGCATCCGCGGCCTGGCTGGCGCTCATTTCCGGTTTGAAATCGTAGGTGGGGACATCCCGGGGGGAGTTGACCAGCCGGCGGTCCTCGCCGTCCCATTCCTGCTCGCGCCCGCCGTTGAAGAAGTAGGTGACATGCGGGTATTTTTCGGTTTCGGCGACGTGGAGCTGGCGGCCACCGGCTTCGGCAATCACCTGGGCCATGGTCACCCGCGGGCGTTCCTCGGGGAAGGCGACCGGGTAAGGCCACCCCTCCCGGTAGGAGGTCATCGTGGTCAGCTCCAGCAGCGGCCCGCCGGTCCGGTTGAATTCGTCAAAGCCCGGCTCGGCCAGGGCCCTGGTCAGCTCCCGGGCCCGGTCGGGACGGAAGTTGATGAAAATCGCCGAATCGCCTTCGCGGGCCCCGTCGTAGCTTCCGATCACGGTCGGGTCCATGAACTCATCGGTGGTCCCGGCCTCGTATGAGTCGGCGATTGCCTGTCCGGCGCTTTCCGCCCGTGGCCCGGCCCCGTGAACGATTGCGTCGTAGGCCCGTTTCACCCGGTCCCAGCGCGTGTCGCGGTCCATCGCGTAGTAGCGGCCACTGACCGTGCCGATCCGGCCGGCAGAGCGCAGCCAACGTTCCAGTTCCTCGACGTACTTGGCCCCGCCGTGCGGGAGCGTGTCACGACCGTCGGTGATCGCGTGGAAGATCAGGTCGGGAACTCCCTCCTGGGATGCCAGTTCGACGCAGGCCTCAAGGTGCTCCCAGCCGGAGTGAACGCCACCATCGGAAACCAGGCCGATCAGGTGGAGCCGTCCGTTGCCATCCACGGCCCGGCGGCAGGCGGCGACCAGCGCCTCGTTCTCGAAGAACGACCCGTCGGCAACCGCAGTGTCGATCCGCGCAAGGTCCTGCTTGATGATCGACCCGGCACCGAGGTTGAGATGCCCGACCTCGGAGTTGCCCATCTGGCCCTCCGGCAGGCCGACATCCGGGCCCTGAGCCGAGAGCCGAGACGTCGGGTACTGCGCCCAAAGCCGGTCAAAATTGGGTGTGTTGGCCAGCGAGACAGCGTTGCCGGGGCCGGGCGGCGCAAGCCCCCAGCCGTCAAGGATTATCAGCGCCGCGGAAGGTACAGGCAGTCCGGTCATGCGATCGCCGCCGGTCAGCGGGAGGGAGCGGCGGCGACGATTGCCCCGAAATCCGCCGGGTCGAGTGCCGCTCCGCCGACCAGGGCCCCGTCGATGTCCGGCAGGGAAAGCAGCTCTGCCGCATTGGCCGGCTTGACCGATCCCCCGTAGAGGATCCGCACCTGCTCGGCCTTCTCGGGGTCGCGTGAACGCAGCAGGTTGCGAATGAAGTGGATTGCCTCCTGGGCCTGGGCGGAGGTTGCGGTGAGGCCGGTTCCGATCGCCCAGACGGGCTCGTAGGCAATCACCACTTTCTCGAGGTCATCCGTGTGAGTCTCCGCGAGATCGGTCAGCACCTGATGGGAAAGCACCGATTCCGTGTCGTCGGATTCCCGTTCCTCACGACTCTCGCCAACACAGAGAATTGGCTGGAGACCTGCCGCCAGGGCCTTCGGCACCTTGCGGGCGAGGGCCTCGTCGGTCTCACCGAAAAACTGTCGGCGTTCGGAATGGCCGAGGATCGTGCCATCGACCCCGACGTCGAGCAGCATCGGCGCTGAAACCTCACCGGTGAAGGCCCCCGCGTCCTCGTAGAACATGTTCTGGGCTGCGACGCTGACCGGTGTACCCGCACAGCGTTCGGCGACCCGCTGCAGCGCCAGCCACGGCGGGCAGAGCACGACCTCGGCCCCGTCACCGTTCACGGCGGGCAGGAAAGCGTCGAGAAATTCATCCGCCTCGGAGGCGGTCTTGTTCATTTTCCAGTTGGCGGCTACGTACGGTCGGCGACTCATGTTCCTGCCTCTTTCACTCGTCTATTTGTCGTTCAGGGCGGCCACGCCCGGTAGTTCCCTGCCTTCCAGCAGTTCAAGCGAGGCCCCGCCCCCGGTTGAAACCCAGTCCACTTCATCGGTCAGGCCGAACTTGACCAGGGCGGCGACCGAGTCCCCCCCGCCGACCACGGTGAACCCGGGGGCGGCAGCGACGGCCTCGGCCACGGTCCTGGTTCCAGCAGCGAACGGTGCCAACTCGAAAGCGCCCATCGGTCCGTTCCAGAGGACGGTGCCGGCGGCAGCCACCCGGCTGGCGTAGTCCGTTGCGGATTCGGGTCCTATGTCAAGCCCCATCCAGCCATCTGGCACCTCGACCCCGGAGCTCTGCGTGGTCTCGGTGTCGGCCGAGAACTCCCTGCCGAGCATGAGATCGCCCGGCAGAACCAGTTCGCAATCGCCGGCCGCGGCCTTCTCGAGCGCCTCCCGGGCCAGCGGTATGTCGTCATCGTGACAGAGCGAGTTCCCGATCGAGTGACCTTGAGCCCGGTAAAAGGGGAAGCACATCGCCCCTCCGATCAGGATCTGGTCGGCGATCTCCAGAAAGCGATCAATCACCCCCACCTTGTCGGAGACCTTCGCTCCGCCGAGAACAACCACGAGGGGGCGCTGCGGGGCGGTGGCCACCGCCGTCAGATTCTCCACCTCCTTCTCAAGCAGGAGTCCGGCGCAGGCCGGGAGAATCGCGGCGACC
Source organism: Solirubrobacterales bacterium (assembly GCA_044221915.1). Classification (GTDB taxonomy): domain Bacteria; phylum Actinomycetota; class Thermoleophilia; order Solirubrobacterales; family 70-9; genus 67-14. The sequence goes on along the minus strand of JBGAOF010000020.1, from coordinate 11,350 downwards.
CCGGCGGTGCTGGCGTGGGCCCGGTGGGCGGCACCGAAGGCGTCATTCACGTAAAGATCGGCCAGGGAGGCCAGACGGGCGGCAAACTCCGGGTCGTTGGCGGTTTCCCCAGGCTCGTAGCGGGTGTTTTCAAGCAGCAGGACCTGGCCCGGTTCCAATTCCGCGACCCTGGCGGCTGAATTCTCACCGCCCGTGTCGGTCGCGATCCCGACCGGCCCGCCGGTCAGTTCGGCCAGCCGCCTGGCCGCCGGGGCCAGCGACATTTCCGGCACGACTTCGCCCTTCGGGCGACCGAGATGGGAACAGAGGATCACCCTCGCCCCGGCCTTGGTCAGATAATCGATGGTCGGCAGCGCGGCCCGGATCCGGGTGTCATCCGTGACCCGGTCACCGTCCAGGGGGACGTTGAAGTCGACCCGGACCAGGACCCGCTTGCCGTCGACATCGACGTCACGAACCGACGCCTTGCCGAAAGCCATTTTCCGCTCCTCGTCCGCCGGGCTCTAGAGGACCTTGCCGAGCAGCTCGACGCAGCGGTTCGAGTAACCCCACTCGTTGTCGTACCAGGAGACCGCCTTGACCAGGTTCCCGTCGCCAATCACCTGTGTGCAGTCGGCATCGAAGATCGAGGAGTGTGGATCACCGACGATGTCGGTTGACACGATCGGATCCTCGGTGTACGCAAGGATGCCCTTGAGGGGACCTTCGGCAGCGGCTTTCACGGCGGCGTTCACTTCCTCGACGGAAGTGGCCTTTGACGGCGTGAAGGTGAGGTCGACCACCGAACCGGTGATCACGGGCGCGCGGACCGCGAAGCCGTTCAGTTTGCCGGCCAGTTCCGGGAGGACGAGGCCGACAGCCTTGGCCGCACCGGTCGTGGTCGGGATCAGGTTCGTGGCGGCAGCGCGGGCCCGGCGCAGGTCGCCATGCGGCATGTCCTGCAGGCGCTGATCGGATGTGTAGGCGTGGATCGTGGTCATCAGGCCCTGTTCGATCCCGACCGCGTCGTTGATCGCCTTGGCGAAGGGAGCCAGGCAATTTGTGGTGCAGGACGCATTGGAAATGATGTTGTGGGTCGCCGGGTCGTAGTCGTCGAAGTTCACTCCCAGGGCGACGGTCACATCGGGGTCGGTCGCCGGAGCGGAGATGATCACCTTTTTCGCACCGGCGGTCAGATGTTTGGCGGCATCATCCCGCTTGGTGAAGAAGCCGGTTGACTCGAGCACGACATCAACGTCGAGGTCAGCCCAGGGCAGGTCGGCCGGGTCCCGCTCGGCGAGAACCTTGATTTCCTTGCCGCCCACGGTGATCGAGCCGTCCCCGGCCTCGACCTCGGCGTCAAGCCGGCCAAGGATGGAGTCGTACTTCAACAGGTGCGCGAGAGTCCCGGTGTCGACCAGGTCGTTGATCGCGACGATGTCCAGATCGGCGCCCGCTTCATGGGCTGCCCGGAACACGTTCCGGCCGATCCGGCCAAATCCGTTGATTGCCACCTTGACGCTCATTCGCTACCGCCTCCTGAAAAGACTGGGTTGAGAGAAACTGGGATTGGACCATGGATTCTACGTTTCATCCAGTGCCGCTGCTCCCCGGTCCGCCGTCACCGGGCCGCGGCCCGTTCCCGGCTGTCAATCCGAACTGACGGTGATCTCCATGTCGTGACCGTCGGGGTCACGCAGAAAGGCCGAGTAGGAGCCGGAACCATGTGCGCTGGTCTCTCCGGGCTGGGCCACATTTGAGCCGCCCGACTTCACGCCGGCTTCCCAGGCGGCCTTGACCGCGGCTATCCCGGGGGCACCGAGGCTGACCATGGTCCCTTCCGCCCTCACCCCGGTCCTTTCGGTGATGAAGAGCTGGGCACGGGAAATGCCATAGCCGATCGCTCCGGTCCCGTTCACGTGTCGCCGCCAGCCAAGCGGAGAAAGCAGGGCATCATAGAAGGTGGCAGCCCGGGGCAAGTCCGAGACCTCGATCACGACGTGATGAATCACCCGACAAAGGCTATTGGAGATGCAACACCGCCGGTTTCTGATGCCCTTCGCCGCGGGATGCCGGGGCTACCCTTGCCACGGCACGGAGAGATCCGCCGCGGCTGGCCCGGAGTCAGTGGCGGGGGGTCCAGCGGAAAAACCTGAGGGCGAGCAAGAGACCGGCCAGCCCCCAGATGCCGACCACGGCAAGGTTGCCCCACTCGATCCCGATTCCGGCCGAGGACGGGTCCCAGGCGGAGAGAAAGCTTTCGAAGAACGGCCGGACCGGCAGAAACCCCGCCACGGTGAGGACGCCGTCCGGGATCTCGGATTCGGGAATGAACACCCCCGAAAGAAAGTAAAGGGGCAGGGAGATCATGTTGGTGATCGGCGAGGCCGATTCCCGGGTCGGGATCGCGGCGCTCAAGGCCAGCCCCATGCAGCAGAAGGCGGCGGCACCGGCCAGGAGGGTCACGATCACCGAAGGCAGGCGCCCCCAGGGGAACTCGACCCCGTAGAAAATCCTCCCGACCACGGAGATCAGGACCAGCATCACGACCGAGATCACAATCACGTTGCCGACCCGTCCGGCAATGAAGATCCAGGCGGGAAGCGGGGTGCCGCGAACCCGCTTGAGCAGGCCTGCCTCCCGGTCGATCACCACGTTCACCGAAAGACTGACGAGGGTCGCCGAGACGACCGCCAGGGTGATGATCGCCGGGATGTAATAGGTCGTCGTTGCGATGGCCGACCCCTGGATCTCGGTTCCCCGGAAGATCGTCAGGAAGATCACCAGGAAGATGACCGGAAGCATCGCGGTGAAGAACACCGAGGCCGGGTTTCGCCAGAAGACCTTCTGTTCGTAACGGAACTCGTGAAGGACCAGCCGCAGGGAATTCACCCGGTCACCTCAAGGTAGATCTCCTCCAGGCTGGGACGACGGACCTCGAGGTCCTCCAGTTCGAACCCGTTTTCCAATGCCCAGCCGGTGAGCCGGTTGAGGTCGGCCACCGGGTCGCTCGACTCAAGCCTGAACCGGGGCCGGCCGGCATGCTCGTCGGTGACCTTCGTGACCTCCAGACCCTCCGGCCCGGATGCCATCGAATCGCCTGGCAGCCGGAAAGCGATGTGGGTGGGCCGGTCCTCGCGGCCACCCAGATCCTCGGGCGTGTCGAGAGCGACAATCCGCCCGTCGCGAACAATCGCAACCCGGTCGGCCAGCGCCTGGGCCTCGTCCATGTAATGGGTGGTCAGGACGATCGTCTTGCCCAACTCCCGCAGCCCGGAAACCATCTGCCACGCGTTGCGTCGAGCCGAGGGATCAAATCCGGTGGTCGGTTCGTCCAGGAAAAGGAGTTCCGGATCACCGATCAGGGCGATCCCGACGTCAAGGCGGCGCTTCTGGCCACCGGAGAGCTTGCCTGCCCGCCGGTCCTCCTCGCCCTCAAGTCCGACCAGGGCGACCACTTCATCAACCGGTTTCGGGGCGGGAAAATACCCGGCGTAGAGCTCGATAGATTCGCGCACGGTCAAGTAGGGCTGGAGGGCGGTTTCCTGAGGGACAATCCCGAGCCGCTGGCGCCATTCCCGAGTCGGATCGGCCGGATCGGTGCCGAGCACGTTCACGGTTCCGGAGTCGCGGTCCCGGTAGCCCTCGAGGATCTCGACGGTGGTTGTCTTGCCGGCCCCGTTCGGACCGAGCACCGCGAAGATCTCCTCCGGGAGGACATCGAGGTCGATCCCTCGAACCGCCTCGAGCTCGCCGTATGACTTGCGCAATCCGCGGATGGATATGACCGGTTCTGGCACGGATTCGGATCCTACGGACTCTGGTGCCTCAGACAACGTCACGGTGGGTGACCCGGACGACCACATCCTCCCTGGCGGTGAACTCGCGCCAGATCCTCTCGGCGACCGTGACCGACCGGTGGCGGCCTCCCGTACAGCCGATCGCGATCGTCAAATGGCTCTTGCCTTCGGTGACATAGGCCGGGATCAGGAATTCAAGCAACGGGATCAGCCTTCCGTAGAACTCGCCGGCGACCGTTCCGGCTTCAACGTAGTCACGCACCTCCTGGTCGAGACCGGTGAGCGGCCGCAGCCCGTCGACGTAATGGGGATTCGGCAGGAAACGGACGTCGAGGGTGATGTCGGCATCCCGCGGCGGACCGTTCTTGAAGCCGAAGGTGAGCAGGTTGACGACCATCAGGCCGGCCGCGCTGGTCTCGATCAGCTGTTCGGAAATCCTCCGTCTCAAGGTGGCGGCCGTTTCACCGGAAGTGTCGATCACTACATCGGCCCGGGCTCGAAGCGGTGCCAGAATCCTGCGTTCGGTTTCGATGCCTTCGAGGATCCTGCCGGCCGGGGCCATCGGATGTCGCCGGCGGGTTTCCTTGTAACGGTCGGTGAGGATTTCGTCGTGCGCCTCGAGAAAGACGAGCTCCGGGTTCACGCCCTCACCCTGAAGTTCGTCAAGCACCTGGCTGAGCTGCTCGAAATACTCGCCGCCCCTGGCATCGGAGACCACCGCCGCCTTCTGGACCCCGCTGCCGGGAAGCCGGAAGAGGTCCCCGAGGGCCCTGATCATCTGGGGCGGCAGATTGTCAACACAGAAGTAACCGGCGTCCTCGAAGGCGGCGATCGCTTCGGATTTACCGGCTCCGGAAAGTCCGGTGATCACGACCAGGTTCACCGGTTCCGTCTGCTCCTCTTCTGCGGCTTCCGACACCCGGCTATCCGATCCTGTTCAGCTGTTCGTGAATCTCACGGGCCACCTTACCGGGCAGGCCGGGCACCGCCTCGATCTCCTCCCGGCTGGCCTCCAACAGCCGGTCCGGCGAACCGAAATGTCTGATCAGCAAGCGTTTGCGGGTCGGGCCGACTCCCCGGATACTGTCCAGCACCGACCCCGTCATGGAACTGTCGCGGCGGGCCCGGTGATGCGTGATAGCGAACCGGTGTGCTTCGTCGCGCACCCGCTGGAGCAGCAGGTTGGCTTCGGACTGCGGCTTGAGATCAAGCGGCAGGGAGCTCCCTGGCCTGAACACCTCCTCCTCCCGCTTGGCCAGGCTGACCACGGTCACTCCGAGGTCGATGAACTCCCGCAGAGCACGAACCCCCGCCGCCAGCTGACCCTTGCCACCGTCGATCATGACCACTGAGGGCAGCGCAGCGAAACTACCGTCACGATCCCGGTCATGGGGTGAAAGATCCGCCTGCTGGCGGTACTTGGAGATGCGCCGCCCGAGCACTTCCTCCATTGAGGCGAAGTCATCCGGCCCGGAGCGGCCGTCTTCGCCCCGGACCCGAAAGCGGCGGTAATCCGATTTCTTTGGCCGGCCACCTTCGAAGACCACCATCGAGGCGACCGTATGCTCGCCGCCGAGATTGGAAATGTCAAAACCCTCGATCCGGACCGGCAGTTCTTCCATGCCGAGTGCTTCCCCGAGCTGGCCGAGGGCTTCGACGCGCCGCTGCTGACGGTGTTCGTCCCGGAGACGTTCCTGGTCGAGAGCGAGCTTTGCGTTGCGTTCGGCCATCTCCCTCAGACGCCGGGCGTCACCGCGCTCGGCAACCCGCACCTCCACCCCTTCACCACCGCGTCGGCCGGAAAGGTACTCCCCGATCTCTCCGGCTCTCGCTTCCATGTACGGCCCGAGCACAATCCGTTTCGGCACGGCGGGAGAAGCCCGGTAGTACTGCTCGATGAACTCCGCCGCCACCTCGTCGATTTCCCTCGATGCCGGGTTCTCAAGGTAGAAAGACTGCCTTTCGGCGAGGATGCCGTCCCGGACCTGGAACACCTGTGCGTTGGCGTCCTTCCCTTCCACGGCCACCCCGATCAGGTCGGCCGTTTTCACGCTCGAGCCGGTTATCCGCTGGCGCTCGAACAGCGACCGGACCGAGGCGAGCCGGTCCCGGTAGATTGCCGCCGCTTCAAAGTCCTGTCCGGCCGAGGCCTCCTTCATTCGGGCTTCGAGATCTTTCTCGATCTGGTCGTAGCGTCCGGAGAGAAAATCGATCACCCGGTCGATGTTGGCCCGGTATTCGGCCTGGCTTATGTAGCCCACGCAGGGTGCGCCGCATCGCTTGATGAAATAGTCGAGGCAGGGGCTTCCGGAGCGCCGGCCCGGTTCCCTGCCTTCGCAGGTGCGGTACTGAAACAGCTTGCCGAGGAGATCGAGGGTGTCACGAACCCGCCGGGCCGATGAAAACGGCCCGAAGTAGACCCTTCCCGCCTGATGTCGTTCGCGGGTGAAGTACACCCGTGGATAGGGCTCATCCACGCTCACTGCCACATACGGATAGGACTTGTCATCGCGCAGCTTGACGTTGAACCGCGGCCGGTAGCGTTTGATGAAGCTCTGTTCCGCAATCAGGGCTTCCGATTCCGATTCGGTTGCCAGGAACTCGATTTGCTCGACCTGCGAGGTCATTTCCGCGTTGCCACCGCTGAAGTGGGAAGCAACGCGCTTGCGGATCGAGATGGCCTTGCCGACGTAGATGACCTCGCCGGCCGCGTTGCGGAACCGGTAGACGCCCGGCAGGCCGGGGAGACCGGCCACGAACTCCCGGGCATCGAAGGCGGGGGCGTCCTTCGGGGCCCCGGGGGCTTCGGGGATCGTCCCCAAGGTCCTA
>JBGAOF010000020.1:0-4732 GCA_044221915.1 Solirubrobacterales bacterium | reverse complement strand
CCGTTCAGCCACGATCCGGGCCTCGCGGGCGGCTTCCGGGTCCGCCAGCGGGGTGGCTCCGGGATGTCCCGTGACTCCCGAATCGGTGTCTTTCGTTGAATCGGCCACTACCGAAGGGTAAGCATTGGGTACTCTGGCGCCACTCATGACGTCCCCGAAGCTCACTCCCCCCGACCTGAAAACCATCAAGATCGAAATCGAAGGCGAGATCGGCACCCTCACCCTGAACCGGCCGGAGACCTTCAACGCGATGAGTCCGGATCTGATCGCCGAGATGGTCGAGGCGTTCGCATGGCTGGCTGATCTGGCCCCGCTGCGCGGGCTGGTCGTCACCGGGGCCGGCAATGCTTTCTGCGCCGGAGGTGACCTGAACTGGTTCCGGACCGGCATGGAAGACCCGTCCGTGGACATCGTGGCTTCGGTCCGCCGGGGTGCGGAAATGCTTCATCAGGCGATCGTCGACCTGCAGCGGATCCCCTACCCGGTGATCGCCGCGCTGAACGGTCCAACCGCCGGGGCCGGGTTTTCGCTGGCCCTGGCCTGCGATATCCGGATCTGTTCCGAGGATGCTTTCCTGGCCTGTGCCTACGGACGGATCGGGGTTTCACCGGACGGTGGCATGACCTATTTCCTGCCCCGGGTGGTCGGGCCCTCCCGGGCAATCGAGCTCCTTCTCAACGACCCCAATCTCTCGCCCGAGGATGCCTTGAAAGAGGGGCTGGTCTCCGAGGTGGTCGCCGGTGGGGATCTCCTGGACCGGGCTCGCGAAAAGGCCCTGAAGCTGGCCGGGAAGTCACCGTACTTCCAGAGGATGGCCAAGAATCTGGTCCACCAGAGCCTCGACAACAGCATCACCGAGCAGCTTCAGCTCGAACGCCACGCGATCGCTACGGGAATGGGAACCGAGGACGCAAAGAACGCCATCGCCGCCTTTCTCTCCGGAGAGACCGCGGAATTCAAGGGCGAGTAGGTCACGGAGGTCCCGGGCGCGCGTCGGGCAGGCCGCCCCGGCGGCTTCAGCAGCCTTTTACGCCTTGAGCAGCCGGGTAACGCTCTCGGCCACGCAACATGGCTTGCTGCCGGTTTCCCCGTCCGGAGTCTGCACTTCAACGCTGAATCTGGTGACCGTTTCCAGCCAGCCGTTGCCGAGATCATTCGCTTCAACCAGTTCGGCCGATGCCCGCACTCTCGATCCGGCGGGGACCGGCGCCGGAAAGCGCACCTTGTTCCAGCCGTAGTTGACCCCCAGCGCGAAGCCGCCCTTGACCTCCACCAGATCGACACGGAAGCCGTCGATCATCCCCAGGGTCAGGTTTCCGTGGGCGATCGTCGAGCCGAAGGGGCTTTCCCGCTTTGAGCGTTCGACATCAACATGGATCCACTGATGATCACCGGAAAGATCAGCGAAGGTCCCGATCATCTCCTGGGTCACTTCACGCCAGGCGGTCGGCCCGGCCTGTCTTCCAACCAGCTTCATGACCTGCTCCGGCCCTTCGATCACCAGGGTTTCCATGGCTCGAGTCTAGTCCCTGGCAGCCGTCACCTGACTAGATCCACCTCCATTCCGACCGGGCTGATCGCACCCATCCCGCCGAGCATCCCCAGGATTTTCGCCACGTAGGCCTGGGTCTCCGGGTAGGCGGGGATGCAGTCACAGGAACCCACGGCACCAGGGCCGGCGTTGTACGCGGCAAGGGCCAGAGCGGGTGACCCGAACTCTTCCAGAAGGTCGCTCATCAGATGTGCCTGGGCCATGATTGCCGCCGCCGGATCAAACGGGTCCTCCAGCCCGTATTCGGCGGCTGCCGCCGGCGTGAACGCCGCTATCCCGAAAGCAATCCCGTTTCCGGCATTCGGGTTGAACCCCGATTCGGCAAACAGCTGGGCTGCCAGCAGGGCCGCCGAGACATTCCATCTCATTGCGGCCCGGAGGACCAGCGGCCGCACCCACCCGGGGGTGAAGGAAGGCACGGCCCGGGAGAGCGCCGCCGAGCGGTCGCCGCCGTTCATGCCGATCCCATTGGCCCCTTCCGAGCAAGGCGCGGGACCAATCGCGAAGCCGTAATGCCATGGCTCCCAGCTGTATCGCTGGACGAAGCCGAAGCGACCGGCGTTCGCGGAAAGCCAACCGTATGCCGCGTCCGGGCCGAGATCCAGCTCGGTGGCACAGCGATGAAGCGACTGGCCGGGCGGCGCCACCCAGGTCGGGTCGGGATTCGCCGCGAAGAGCGCCGCCTGCTCGGCATCGGAACGGAAGGCCGAATTGATGGTCAAGGTCACCCCGGCAGCAGCCGCCGATGCGAGCATCGCGTCGAAGGCGGCAGCGACGTCGGGTCGCATGCCGTGACCCTGGCGCTCAGCGAGGGGACCGGAGTAGCCGCCGCCGGTCGCCATGGCCGGCACAGCCCCCATCAAAACCGGGATGCTGATCCTCGCCTCGGCCCAGACGGCAGGGGATCGGTGATTCCCTCCTCCCGGACCGGCCCGAACCTGGTTGGCAACCGCAACCCGGCTCCGGACAGGTGCATACGAGAAAGCATCCGGGAACCTGACCGAAACCGCCGCGACGGATGCCCCGTTGGCCACCGCGGCTTCCATCGCAGCCGCTCTCGCCCGGGCGAGATAGACCGGCTTGGGCATGTGAGCAGGATTGGGCATTCCGTTCGGTAGCCGTGGCGGTGCCAGCAGACGGGGCAGGTCGGCCTTCATCGATCCGGCCGCCGACATGGCGGCCAGGTCGGCGACTTTCTGTGCCCTGGCCTTCCCGGTCACGGCCCCGGCTATGGCTACCGCAGCGACCGTGGCCAGCACGAGCACGAAGACACCGCCAAGCACCAGAGGCGTAGCCTGACCCCGGCGGGAAGCCAGTCTCGAAAGCAGCCGGCCGGCACCGGCCCTGCCTCCGGCAAGGTCAACCCGTCCGGCGAACTCGCCAGCTTCCTCGAGCACCAGCTCGGTCAAGGGTCCCGGCGAGGCCGGTTTCACGGAATCTGGTCCGGGCCGTTCACCGGAAAGGATCAAGACCTGGTCCCAGCCCAGCTCGAGCAGGGGCCGGTACCGGGTGGCGGGAGCCACCACCGCAAGCCGGCTTTCCGCCGCCCGCTCCCGGAGAAGTGCGATCCGCGATTCCAGCCCGGCCGATTCCCCTACGGCCACGTTGACCAGGTTGCCTCTCGCCCGGGCGACGACATCGTCCGTGCCCCGGCAGAGCCGTGCTTCCATCTCCCGGCCGGCCAAAGGGACCAGCAGGCTGGCCGGTCGCGGTCGATCCAGACCGATCTCGATGACAACCCCGGGGTCGTCACCCCCACCGGACCCTGCCCATTCAGTAGCCAGGCGGTCGGCCCCCTGGCCCCGGTCCACCACTCCGATCAGCAGATGCTCGCTCATCCCGGCCTCCCGCCCGCCCGCGCCGTTACTTCCAGCTTTTCCGCCATTGACTCGAAAAGGGAGGGCGGCTGCAGCAGAACCCGGACCATCATGCCCGAACTGGTGACGGAGACTCTCTCTCGTGCCCAGCCGGGCAGGGCCATCCGGACGGCGGGTTCAACCGGCTCGCCACTGACCAGGGCGACCGCACCCGCCTCGGCCGCACCATCGGCAATAGCCACCGTGTAGCCGGCAGCAAGGAGCTGCAGACAGACCAGCCCGGCCAGCACCAGGGCGCCGACTCCGGCCACTGCCTCAACGGTCGCCTGGCCGGCGCAGGGCCTGGCATGCCGGCCCGACATCAGTTGCCCCCGAGCGAAGCGGACCCGTAGACATGAGCCTTCGGAAACGCGGGCAGGATCGCGGGGATCCGGACCCCCACCCGAACCCCGTCAGGTCGGGACACCCTGAGATCCTTCCTCAGGACCGGCGGCAGCGCCCTTCTGGCGGCCCCTTCAGGTGCTTTACCGGTCAGGACAGCCCGGGCCCCCGCCCGGGCCGCAATGCCGGCCGACCAGAGAGCTGCCCCGGCGATGATTATCTGGGCAGCAACCAGGACCGCGACCAGAAGTACCGGCAGGGCACCAATCAGCTCCAGCGAGACCGAACCACGTTTGTCTCTGACCTTCGCAGGAAATCCCATGCGACGACCATGACCGGAAACTCCTCACATGTGTTTCGACAGGTGCAACAATTGGGCAGATCCGCGGTCAGATCCGGATCCGGGCAGCGACCGGCGCATGGTCGGAGAGCCTGATCTTCAAGCCGGAGTCCGGGTCCGGAACATCCCGGCGGCCAGCCGGCCAGGCAACCGCCGCTTCTGTCACGGTGGCATTCCTGACCAGGAGGTGGTCAATCGATCCGGGCGCGGTGACACCGGTCAGGCCGAATTCCTCTTTCAGCCGGTCAAAGACATCGCTGGAGCGGGGGCGGGCATTGAAATCGCCGCCCAGCAGGAGCGGCCGCTCCCCCGCGCGGCTGGTCGCCAGACGGGCCGCCCGCATCACATCGGCCGCGGCATTCACCCCGGTACTCGCGTGAATGTTCGCCACACAAAGGCCGGATTCGAATTCAACCATTGAAAACGCCCGGCGCTCGGGCCTCCAGGTCAGGGTGGCCTTGCGGTGTCCGACGATGCGGATCCCCTCCCGGTATCCGTCCAGTCCGGGAACTCCGTTGCGGACCAGGGTGAGATTGCATCCCCCCTCCCAGCTGCCCACCAGCTGGGGCCGGAGCCTGGCCACCGGCGACGTCAGAGGACGCATCCAGTTGCGTGAAGTCAGGACCGCCCTGGCCTCGGCCC
>JBGAOF010000209.1:0-3343 GCA_044221915.1 Solirubrobacterales bacterium | reverse complement strand
GATTCCTGACCATCGGGGTCGGCCTCACCGGCATCTTCACCTACGCCTACTTCCTGATCGCCTCGCATGACCTGAGCAAGGCCGATTACGGTGAGGTGACGGTCCTCTGGTCGGCGGTATTCATCACCGTCTCCACGCTCTACCGTCCGGTCGACCAGCTGCTTTCCCGCAGCATCTCCGAGCACATCGAAAGGGGAGAGAACGACGTTGGCCCGGTCCGGGTCGCGGCCCGGATCCAGGCCTGCCTGGCCCTCGGGTTCGCCGCCGTCGCCCTGATATTCCGGGGGCCCCTCCAGAACGGGCTGCTGGCCGGCAACGAGGTTCTTTACTGGGTCTACTTCTCATCCGTACTTTTCTACGCGGCCAGCTACTACGCCCGCGGCTATCTGGCCGGCCACCAGCAATTCGGCCTTTTCACGACCCTGATTCTTTCCGAGTCGGTGTTCCGGACTCTCTTCGCCGCCCTGGTTGCCTTCGGGCTGCTCTCCGGCCAGTCGATGGTCGCGATGGGGATTGTCGCCGCTCCCCTCCTCAGCCTGATGGTGGTGCCGTCCGCGATTGCCAGGCGGAGCCGGCGGGAGGCCGAGGAGCGGGCACTGTTCGCCGAGAAGCACGGAATCGCCGCCGAGGATGTCGCCGCCGAGGAACGGGAAGCCCGCGAGGAGTTCTCACTTTCGCATGGTGCCGGATTCGTGGGGTCGGTCTTCCTGATCATGTTCAGCGAACAGGTTTTTCTCAACGCCGGGCCCTTGGTCGTCCGCGCGGTTGAGGGAGTGGCGGCGGCCGGCTACATCTTCAACGTCCTGATGATTGCCCGGGCCCCCCTTCAGCTCTTCCAGGCGGTCTCGACCTCGATCCTCCCCCACCTGACGGCGCTGCATCACAGTACGGACGCTGACTCCGAGCACCAGTTTCACCGTTCCGTACGGATGGTCCTGCTCGGGATTTCCGCTTTTACTGCGTTTACGGCTCTGGTGGTGGTTGTCGCCGGCCCCCAGCTGATGCAGATCGCCTTCTCCGACAAGTTCACCTACGACCGGACCGGCCTGCTGCTGGTCACCGCCGGAATGGGCCTCTACCTGGCCGCGGTTACCGTCAACCAGGCCTGCCTCGCCCAGGGCCAGGCCCGGCGCTCCTCGATTCGCTGGATCTCCTGCGCGGTCTTCTTCATTGTCTGGACCATCCTGCCCGTGATCAGCGATGGCAACCTGCGGGTTGAGATCGGCTTTGCGCTCACCGCCTTGCTGCTGCTCGCATTGCTTGTCCTGATTTACCTGCGCCCGAAGGGAATCGAGGAGGATGTCCCGCTGGAGGGCTCAAGCGAGGCGATCGAGGCCCGCCTGGCCGGCCTCGAAGACGCTTCACCCTGACTCACACCCGGCAAACCCGGAATGTTGGCCCGCCAGAAGGCGGAAATCCGGCTTCCATGAGCCAGGCACAGGCCTAGCCGCTGGTACCGGATTCGGCGGCGGCCTGGATGTCCCTGAACGCCTGGGCCGGATCCTGCGAGCCAAAAATCGCCGAGCCGGCCACCAGCAGAGTCGCGCCCGCCCTGGTCATGAGGCCGGCGGTGGCGGTTCCGATACCGCCATCGACCTCGATCAGAACATTCTCACCGGCCAGGGAACGCAGGCGACTCACCTTGTCGGGGGAACTCCCAATGAAGGGCTGCCCTCCCCAGCCCGGATTCACCGTCATCACGAGGATCTCGTCGACCATTCCACCCAGCTCCGAAAGGGTCTCGACCGGCGTCCCCGGGTTGATCGCGACACCGGCGAGGCAGCCGAGCTCCCTGATCGCGTGACAGCAGCGATGGGCATGGGGCGTGGCCTCCTCGTGGAAAGTGATCGAATCGGCACCGGCCTTCGCGAAATCCTCGAATTGCCGGTCGGGGTTCTCGATCATGAGATGAACGTCGACCACTCCCCCGGCATCATGGACCTGATCGGCAATACCGGCCAGAACCAGCGGCCCGATCGTGATCGGTGGCACAAACTGGCCGTCCATCACATCGAAGTGAATCACCCGGGCACCGGCATCCATGACCTCGGCAACCTGGCTGCCGAGCCGACCGAAATCGGCGGAAAGGATCGAGGGGGCGATGCGGATCCCGGTGAAAGCTTCCGGTGGCGGCGTCTCGGCATTGCGGGGCTGGCTGGTCATGGGATCTCCGGTCGGATTTCAGATTGGCTGCAGCATCGAGGCACCACAGCTCTGGCAGCTCAGGTCCTCGGTCGTGCTCATTCTGGCGATTGTCTGATGTTCACCGCAATGCGGACACTGGGAAACCAGCTCATACCGGGCCAGGCAGAATACGCAACGAAAACGTCCCGGCGATTATCCCCGACCGGTCGGCGGCCCCGCCCTCCGGTTCAGTCACCAGCGGTGAACCGCGCAATGAAGAACCCCGTGGTCTGGTCGCGGTCCGGCATGATCTGAAGAAACCGTGGATCATGCGGGTCCGCCAGGTCCGGTGCCCGTCGGCCGAGGTCATCGATCACCAGGCCCTGCCGCTCCGCCAGGGCCAGCGCCTGGTCGGAGTTTTCCGTCCTCGAAATCGTGCATGTCGAATACACGAGGCTGCCCCCTTCACGGATGAAGCCGGCGGCGCGATCGAGAATCTCCCGCTGGAGGGTCGCCACCCTTTCGATCAGGGCGGGAGATTTTCGCCAGCGGGCATCGGGACGCGAGGAAAGCGCCCCGAGGTCCGAGCAGGGGGCGTCAACCAGGACCCGGTTGAAGCCGCTCAGGATCTCGCCCATCCTGGCGTCGGCCTCAATCACCATGCAGTGGTGGTAGCCGAGCTGTTCGAGCTGGACCGCGATATCGCTGGCCCTTTCTTCCACCGGTTCAACCGCGATCATGTTGCCCATCCGGCCCACTCGGGCCGCAATCTGCCCGGTCTTGATGCCCGGTCCCGCGCAAAGATCGAGAATCCTTTCCCCCGGCCGGGGATCAAGAACCTCAACCACCGCGGCGGAGCCTCGCGACTGTGGCACGATCAGGCCGGCGGTCATGGCTTCCTCTGCCGCGGCCAGAGAACCGCGGGCGACCAGCAGCTCGGGCGGGGCCATCGGCCAGTCGCCCTGCGCCGGCTCCAGTGAAAGCTCCGGTCCGCCGAAACGTTCAACCGCCTGCGCGACCGGGAGCCTTGCCGTGTTGACTCTCAGGCACCGCTCCGTCGGCCGGTTTGCCCGGGCCATCAGCGAACGGGCCCGCTCCGGTCCGAGTTCCTCCCACCAGAGCCGTGCCAGCCAGTCCGGGATCGAGTGGGCGATCGCCGCCTTCGCGGGGGTTGAATCATCAGCCAGTTTCTCCGTCAGGGAATCGCGTTCGCGCAGGG
>JBGAOF010000208.1:0-3345 GCA_044221915.1 Solirubrobacterales bacterium | reverse complement strand
GGGCCGTGGCCACGGTTCCCGATTCCATCCGCTCCGCCTTCCAGGTTCGAGGGTTCTCGCCGGATCGCGGCACCGGGCGCATTCGGACTGTTCTCCGCGACCGGGCCCGCCGGCAGCCGGCTGGCCGTCCCCGATTCTACTCCCGGAAATCCCGGCCGGCAGGGTTGCCCTCGCCGCCGCCCCGGGTCGGCAGGGCCGACAAGCCCCCTACCTGGTCAGTGTCGTAAGCGAGCCGTAACTGTGAACGGCGGTCCCGGCGAAAGCCCTGGAACGGGCGAGGACCGAGCCGATCCGGGCCAGCGCCTCGTCGAGAGCCGCCCGGCCCTCCTCGAAGAAGGTGACGTGCTCAGGCGTGGTCCGGCCGGTTTCGACTCCGATCGTGAGCGGCTTGCCCTGCCTTGCGGCCTGCTTCAGTTCCGTTCTCGAGATCCCGATTATCTCGGCGGGGTCATCTCGATATGCCATGACCGTCACCGCATCGACCGCTCCCAGGATCGCGGCGGAGAAGCTCACGCTGTGTCCCCGGCGAGCGAGCCTGATGCCGTCAAACCAGAAAGGGATGTCGGCGGCGAGTGGCAGCGGGCCGGCGGCCTTCCCGGCTTTCCGCAAGGCAAGAAGGAATGAATGTCTGGTGCGAGCAGGATGGCGATCCCATGCGTCGAGGGCATGTGGTTCAACGTCCAGATGGATTCCGGCCAGGCGCCGGCCGGCCGCTGCAGACCGCTGGTAACGGCGGGCGGCCCGGATAAACCGGATCATTCCGTCGGTGCCGCTGGTCGCCCAGTTCCGCTCGCCGCCCAGGGCTTCAACCTTCACTCCCCGGCTTGAGAGCGCGGAGATTGCCTGCCTCACATCAGGGTCGAAGCCGCCCTGGCAGTAGAGATAGGCTCGGTCGAATCCTTCCCCGGCCACGTATTCGGCCAGGTCCTGCGGGTCATCCCAGCTCCAGATCCAGAGCGCGGATTCCGGATGTCCCGCGCCCCCGGAGCCGGCCGCAGGGGCAGTTCCCCGGACCACGGCCATCCCGGCCAGAAAGACCGCCAGAAAAACAAGGATGCGGCTGGTGCTGTGTCGCAGGTTCACCGGTTCATCGTATTTGGGGCCCCGCTGGCGGTGGCCCGCCGACTACCCGCCCGACCCGGCGATATAGATCAGGAACGACATCAGAAAGCCGAGCGAGGTCGCCCAGGCCACGTGAGGGCCGCCCTCGCTATACGCCTCAGGCATCAGGGTGTCGGCGAGCGAGGCGAGGACAGCGCCGGCCGCAAACCCGAGCGGCCAGGCGAGATGATGCGGCTCCACCCCGTCGAGAGCGCCATAGCCCAGAACCACCGCGAGTGCAAGCAGCACCGCAGCACCGGTCCAGACACCGATGATCCGCCGGCCCGAAATGCCCACCTCGCGCATCTTGCGGGCCCCGACGATCGCTTCCGGCAGGTTGGAGACGAAGATAGCGACCAGCAGGGCCGGGGCAACGCCCTCTATGAGGCCAACCCCGAGCGCGAGGTTTTCCGGCACACCGTCGAGGGTCACTCCGGCCAGCAGACCGATTCCAATCGTCGCCCCGCTTGCCCGCCGCTCCCGGTTTCGTCGCTCAAGCCGGGAGTCGATCAGGATGAAAATGGTGGCCCCCGTCACGAAGGCAATCGCCGATGCCACCGGCCCGCCGTGGTTGTGGGCCTGGAGAAAAAGCTCGAAGGCGACCGCGGTGATCAAGGCCCCGGAAGCGAAACCCAGAAGCCAGGCGGTCACCTTCACGGGAAGGGTCCAGCGAACCCCGATCGCGGCGCCGATCACCAGGGCACTGGATGTGATCAGAGCAAAGACGACTGCCTGCGCCATGCAGTGGATCTTGCCAGCCGGCCCGGGCGTCCGTTCCCGACCCGGCCAGCTGACCGGCTACGGAAGCTTCCCGCCCACCACCTTGCCCTCAAACATGACCGCCGCCGGGAAATTGCGCTTCCGGGATCGCAGGCAATAGGGTTGAACCGTGGCTGAAGTCGCGATCAGGGTGCCTTCGATCGGCAGGATGTTCGACGAATGGAGCGCGGCGCCACTCGAGCGGCGGTCCCTTGACGATGCTGCCAGGGAGCGGATTCTCGATGCCTGGGATGAAGGCAAGGCGAACCGGAAAACACCGGAAGCGCTCTGCTTTGTCCTGCCCGCCGAAGAGCGCCGCGAGGGTCTGGAACAGGCCGTACTCGCTGCCTTTCGTTCTGACATGGAACAGACTGCCCTCGACTCACGGCACCGGTGGATCCGGCGGAGCCTCGCAGCCAGGGAAACGAGGATCGGTTTCCTGGTCTTCATGGTCGCGATGGTGATTTCCGTCCTGATCAGCAGCGGGAGCGACGGGGACAGCGTCGAAACCCTTTTCTCACAGACCTTCGTCGTGATTGCCTGGGTTGCCCTCTGGGGACCGGCGGGGCGTTTCATCAGGGGTGCCACCTACCGCCTCGAACGAAAGACCTTCACCGAACTGGCGGAAGTGCCGGTCAGGAGTCGCTGGGAATAGACCGGCGGATCGACCGCCGGGCCATTAGACTTCCCGGGCATTTGATTGTAGTCTCACTCCAATGAAGTCCTCGACCGGATACCGGCTCGGGAAACGGGCAACCGCCATGGACGCGACCCGTGGGCGAATCATCGACGCCGCCGAAAACCTCTTCCTCACCAGCTGGTACGACGAAGTGACCCTCCAGGCGATCGCCGGCAAGGCAGGCGTTGCGTTGCAGACAGTCTTGAATCACTTCGGCTCGAAAGGTGCACTGCTCGCCGCCGCCGCGGAGCGAATGAGTGACCGCGTGAACCGGCAGCGCGACGAAGTCCGGGCGGGTGACATCACCGGCGCGGTCCGGATGATCGTGAACGAATACGAAGAGCTGGGTGATGTGATCATTCGGTTCATCTCCCTGGAGGGAAGGGTCGAGGAACTCGGGCCACTCCTGGCCGGAGGCCGCGCGGTTCACCGCGCCTGGGTGGAGAGAGTCTTTTCCGACTGGCTGCCGCCGGGGGCAGGGCGCGATCGCCGTCGGGCAGTAGCGATGCTGATTGCCGCCACCGACGTTCTGACCTGGAAAATCCTCCGTCGCGAGCAACGGCTGAGCCGGCCTGAGACCGAACTGGCAATGCGTGGTTCGGTCCTGGCCTTGACCGGCAGGACCGGGGAATGAGCAGGATTCTCATCACGCTCTGGGATGGTGGCGGCAACGCGCCGCCGACCTTGAGCCTGGCCGCATCGCTGGTGAAACGCGGCCACGAAGTGAATGTGATCGCCGACACCAGTCTGCAGAGTGCGGTGGAGGAATCCGGCGCCCGCCACCTCACCTGGACGACCGCCCCTCA
>JBGAOF010000207.1:2955-3368 GCA_044221915.1 Solirubrobacterales bacterium | reverse complement strand
GAGAAGAATGTCGCGGAGCTGAGTTTCGAGGAGTGCCGGTTTCCCCGTCTCTATCACCTCGATTTCGACCTGGTGGTGACCGTGGATCGGGAGGCCGAACTGCTCGGTTTTCACGAATCGGTGTCGCGGTTCCTCCAGCTTTACCCGGAGATCGCCATCGCCGACCAGGGCAGCCTGAACCTCACCGAACTGGTTCCTCTGGGCGGCCTGGCCCGGGTGAACCTCTCCAACCTCCGGCAAAGCTCCGGACGCATCCGCATCGAATCCTGCCCGGTGTACGACGGTGACCTGCGCGACGGTCGGCTGATCCGGGACCGGACCTTCCAATTTCACGGCGACGTGACAGAGCAACGAACCATTCAACCGTAAAGGAGAACAACCGTGATCGAGATCAGAAACCTGCAGT
This sequence comes from Solirubrobacterales bacterium, assembly GCA_044221915.1. GTDB lineage: Bacteria > Actinomycetota > Thermoleophilia > Solirubrobacterales > 70-9 > 67-14. Next base: position 2,962 of record JBGAOF010000207.1, on the reverse strand, counting down.
TTCAACC
>JBGAOF010000207.1:289-2945 GCA_044221915.1 Solirubrobacterales bacterium | reverse complement strand
CCCTGACGTTCAACCTCTCCGGCCAGGGAGCCCTTCACCTCGGGCCGCGAGAACGCAAGAGCATCGCCCGCAAGGACCTCTCCGCCGAGATCAAGACCGCCGGAAAACGCGGCCTGGTGCGCATCACCGACCTGACCGGCGGCGCGGAACCGGAGCCGGAAAAGCCCACGGCAACCGATGACGCCGCAGCCGATGAGGGCAAGACCACCAGCAAGCGGAGGAAATAACCATGCCGACCTATCTATCGCCCGGGATTTACACCCGGGAAACGGACTTCAGTTTCTATGTGAAGCAGATCTCGACCTCGTCGGCCGCCATGGTCGGAGTGGCCGAGAAAGGTTCGATCAACAAGCCCGTGCTGGTGACGAGCTGGGAGCAGTTCATCAACCGTTTCGGCTCCTACATCAATGAGAGCTATCTGGCCTACGCCGCCCGGGCGTTTTTCGACAACGGCGGCTCGGTCCTCTACGTCACCCGCATCGCCCATCTCACCGATCCCACCGACCGGGACACGCTGACGGCGCTCAAATCTTCCATCGTGCTGCAGAACCGGGAGGCGACGCCCGCCGACGCCCTGCGGATCGAGGCCGTGAACGAAGGCGTCTGGGGTGACCGGCTCTCCGTCTCCATCGAGGACGGCTCCCTCGACCCGGCCAACCATTTCAACCTGGTGGTCCGGCATAAAGGCGATGTGGTCGAGGTGTTCAAGGATCTGAGCATGGACGAGACGCTGCCCAACCATGTGGAGCTGGCGATCAACGACCGTTCGGATTTCATCCTGGTCCAGGATCTGGCAGCCGCGTCGGGAACGCCCGGCGACCGTCCGGCATTGGGCGTGTTCACGCTCGGCGGCGGCGACAACGGACTGACCGATCTGGCCGATGCCGATTTCATCGGCGATCCCTCGCAGCATACCGGCCTCTATGGCTTTGACGAGATCGACGCCCTGAACCTGCTGATGGTTCCCGGCGTCACCACGGTGCCGGTCATCAACGCCGGAATCGCCTATGCCGAAAGGCGCAAGGATCTGCTGTTCATCGCCGACACGCCCATGCACCTGGAGCCGCCCGAAGCGGTCGACTTCCGCAAGGGACAAGGGATGTACAGCCACGCGGCCTTCAACTCCTCCTACGCGGCGCTCTACTACCCCTGGCTGGAGATCAGCGATCCGGTCAACTCGCGCAAGAAGCTGGTGCCGCCCTGCGGCGCGGTGGCGGGCTGCATCGCCCGCAGCGACCAAAAGACCAACGTCTGGAACGCGCCCGCCGGTATCGACCGTGGCCGCATCTTCAATACGCTCTCCCTGGCCTACAAGACCAGCCGTGGCGAGCGCGATGTGCTCTATCCGGAAGGGGTCAACGTCATCGCCGTGTTCCCCGACACCGGCATCAACATCTGGGGCCAAAAGACACTGCAAAGCCAGCCCTCGGCCGTGGACCGCATCAACGTCCGCCGCCTGATGATGTACATGGAGGAAGCCATCTCGGAATCCTCCCGCTTCGTGGTGTTCGAGCCGAACCATCCCCAGACCTGGCGTGCCCTCGGCCGCCTGATCAACCCCTTCCTGCAGGACATCAAGGACAAGGGCGGCCTCTACGACTTCGCCTTCCAGTGCGACGAGGAGACCAATACCCCGGCGGTCATCGACCGCAACGAAATGGTGGCCCGCGTGTTCGTCAAGCCGACCAAGACGGCGGAGTTCATCGAGCTGAACTTCATCCTGACCAGCACCGGCGCGGACTTCAAAGAAATCATCTAACGGGAGAACACGGCTATGAGAAGCGGAAACATGCCCAAGAGCCTTTACCAGAACTGGCAATTCGCCATCGAGGTAAACGGCTTCGACGTGGCCCTGTTCCACAAGGGACAGGAGCCCAAAACCGAATTCGAGGAAGTGGCCTTCGCCCCGGCCGGTTCGATGTTCGACCAAAAGGTGGCGGGACGGGTCAAGTTCGAGGACATCACCCTCGAGAAAGGCGCACTGCAGGACGGCTCCGACGAGGCGGCCCGCGAATGGATCAAAAAACAGGTGGACGTGAACGCCGTCACCGGCGGTCTTCCGGCCGACTACATGCGCGACATCGACGTTGTCCGCTACGACCGCACCGGCAACGAGACCCGCCGCTGGACCCTGCACGGGGCCTGGGTGAAGGCGCTCGAATACGACGAGCTCGAGGGCGGCAACACCGAGAACACCATCGAGAAGCTCACCATCTGCTTCCAATACTGGACCTAAACCGGAGGATCGACCATGTACAGCTTTGAACTGCCAAGTGGCACTGAACTCGAGCTTCGGGAAATGACCGGGGCCGAGGAAGAACTGCTCACCAACCAGCGCCTGATCCGCTCCGGAGAGGCGATCAACCAGGTGCTCCGCAACTGTTTCGTCCGGCTGGGCGAGAAGACCGATCCCGATCTCGCCGAGGTGATGGACCTGCTCTCGGGTGACCGGCTGTTCGCCCTGGTCCGCCTGCGCCAGTTTTCCCTCGGTGACGAGGTGGAACTGGAGCTGAGCTGCCCGAACAGCGCCTGCCGCATGACCAACTTTGTGACCATCAATCTCGAGGATCTCAAGGTCACCCCCTACGGCGAGGAGCGGGAGTTTTCCTTCAAGCTGCCCGGCTCGAAGAAAACCGTGCGCTTCGGATATCTCGAC
>JBGAOF010000207.1:0-276 GCA_044221915.1 Solirubrobacterales bacterium | reverse complement strand
AAAGCGTCTGGCCAGCCTGCGCGAGCCCAACATCACCTCGGCCATGCTCATCCGCGTCCTCGACATCGACGGCAAGGCTCCCTCCAAGAAGAGCCTGGCGGAAATGTCGATGCGCGACCGCAACGCCCTGCGGCAGGAGATGTCGCGGGTCGACGCGGGAATCGACACCTCGGTCGAAACCGAATGCGATGGCTGCGGCACCAAGATCCGCACCCGTCTGGAGGCAGAACCGGCTTTTTTGTTCCCCGGAGTTCGCTTGTAAGCGACGCATTCTTT
>JBGAOF010000206.1:0-3408 GCA_044221915.1 Solirubrobacterales bacterium | reverse complement strand
GATCCTGGTGCGGACCCGCTGGGCCCGCCCGTAATAGGCCTCGTAATAGCCGGAGGAAAGCGCGTATGTGCCGAGCATTATGCGACGTTTCACCTCGGGGCCGAAGCCGTCGTCGCGGGTCACTTCGTACATCGAGAGCAGATCCTCGTCACTGGACCGGAGGCCGTAGCGGACCCCGTCGTAACGCGACAGGTTGGTGGAGGCTTCGGCGGGCGCAAGCACGTAATAGGCGGAGATCCCATGTTCGGCATGAGGCAGATCGATGTCGACTGTCTCGCCGCCCAGTTCAGCGATCCTGATCAGCATCTCTTCAAAACGGGCCAGCACACCTGACTCCACTCCTTCTCGGATCAGCCGCCGTGGCACCCCGAAGGTGAGACCGTCAAGGCGGTCAGCGACCGGGGCCCTGACCCCGCCCGCGATCCCGACCGAGGTCGAGTCCATCTCGTCGCGACCCTGCATCGCAGCGAGCAGGTGGGCGGCATCGGTGACGTCACGGGTCATCGGCCCGCATTGGTCGAGCGAGGAGGCAAAGGCGATCATCCCGTACCGGGAGATCGCGCCGTAGGTCGGCTTGAGGCCGACGATGCCGCAGAACCCGGCCGGCTGGCGGATCGAACCGCCGGTGTCGGTCCCGATTGACCAGGGGGCCAGCCCGCCGGCGACTACGGCTGCCGAGCCGCCGGAGGAACCGCCTGGCACCCGCCCGGTATCCCAGGGGTTCAGACAGGCGCCAAAGGCGGAGTTCTCGTTCGAGGACCCCATCGCAAATTCGTCCATGTTGGTCTTGCCCAGCATCGGCATGCCTGCCGAGCGCAGTCGGGTCACCGCAGTCGAGGTGTAGGGCGGGACGTAACCACCAAGAATCCTCGACGCGGCGGTGGTCGGAACGCCTTCGGTGCAGAAGATGTCCTTGATCGCGATCGGCACTCCGGCCAGGGACCCGCCGCCCTCACCGATCCCGGCCCGGGCAGATTCGCGGTCGGCCCGCCAGAGATATCCGTTCAGCGGATCGCCGGCGACCCGACCGAGCCAGAAATCAAGCACCTCGTCGGCGGAGACTTCCCCGTTTCTGATTTTCGCGGCGGTTTCCGCGCCGCTGGCGGCCAGGAGCTCGATGTCCGCCACAGCTCAGGACTCCGCCTGCGGTGAGGGGACCCGGAAGGCGCCGTCACGGGGGTCGGGGGCCTGCGAGAGCGCGACCTCGGGGTCGAGGCTCGGGCGGGGCTGGTCGGCCCGCAAGACATTCTCCAGCGGCACCACATGGGAGGTCGGCTCAACGCCTTCCGTATCGACCTCGGCCAGCTTGTCCACATGGTCCAGAACCGAAGAAAGTTCGCGGGTTAGGGTTTCAGTCTCTTCTTGGCTGAGCCGCAGCCGGGAAAGCCGGGCGACATGCAGAACCTGCTTGCGCTCAATCACGAAGCCAAGTCTATGTGTATGCCCATGCCCGTGACGCCGCGGTCCGAGCGCCACCGAAGGGACCCGCGGGATGGCAAAACGGGAACCTGCCAGACCGCTGGATATCGAATGGTGGTACCTGTCGATCAGAGCCGGCCAGCGTGCCGGAATCAGCTTTCGCGGCCGACGCTTCGCCAGAGAGCCAGGCCCAGCAGGAAAGTGCCGGCCAGGGTGATCCAGAAACCGGTGTCATAGCCTCCTTCCGGGGGAAGGAACGCCTTGATGAACAACACCAGGATCAGGATCAGCGAGACAATCCAGAGCAGGGTCTCGTAGACGACAGGCAGACCGGTACGGGGGCTCGAGGCGACGATCAACGGCAAGAGCAGCGCGGCGACGGCGGCCAGCAACAGGACCACGTCGAAGAAGCCCGGTGAAGCGAGCGCTGTCTCTCCACCACTCCAGGGCCGTGCCAGCCCGGCAATCACCGCGAGAGCGAAAAGTCCGGCCAGCCACTCGGGAAGCTGAACCCTTGCCAGGTTCACAAGCGCCCCGCTCTTGCTCTCGCTGCGGTCAGGGTGTTGACCATGAGCATGGCAATGGTCATTGGCCCTACCCCTCCTGGCACCGGGGTTATCGCCCCCGCGACCGCGGCTGCCGCGTCAAAGTCGACATCACCCCTGAGTCCGTCCTCGGTGCGGTTGATTCCCACGTCGATCACCGTTGCACCCGGCTTGACATGGTCTGCTCCGAGCAGGCCGGGCACCCCGACCGCGGCGACCAGCACATCGGCCCGCTGGCAGACACCGGCCAGGTCGAGGGTCCGCGAATGGGCCACAGTCACCGTGGCGTTACGACCGAGCAGCAGACTGATCAGTGGCCGACCAACCAGGTTGGAACGTCCGACGATCACCGCTTCGGCGCCTTCAAGCCTGGTCCCGGCGTGATCGAGCAGCTCGATCACACCAGCCGGAGTGCAGGGAACCAGGCCCGGACGGCCACCGGCCAGAAGGCCCGCGTTCGTTGCGGTCAGGCCGTCAACGTCCTTGGCCGGGTCGATCGCGGCGATCACGGCGTCCGCGTCGATATGTTCGGGCGGCGGCAGCTGAACCAGGATCCCGTCCACCGAATCGTCATCACCCAATGCCCTGACCAGGGTGATCAGGTCCGCTTGGCTGGTTGACGCGGACAACTCGTGGTGGACCGAGCCGATCCCGGCCGCCTCGCATGCCTTGTGCTTGTTGGCAACGTAGACATGGGAGGCGGGGTCGTCACCCACCAGCACCGTGGCCAGCACCGGTTGGTGACCGCCACCGGCAATGAAATCAGCGACCTCGCCGGCCACCCGTTCCCTCACTTCAGCGGAAACCCGCTTGCCATCGATTATTTCGGCGCTCAAATCAGTGAACCTTTCATCCGGATCGTTTGCTTTCAGGCCGACCGTCTGCGGATCGGCGCGTATTCGGCCATCAGTTTCCGCTCGCTTCCGTCCGCCTGGAAGCGGACGATGATCACGCCCCCCGGCTCCGCGCCGACCACGACACCGTCACCGAACGAGGCGTGGGTCACATCATCACCGACCTCGAGCTGTACTGCCGTACCGGGCTGGATCGGGCTGGCGAGGGTACCGCCACCGGTTCTGGGCCGGCCCGGCGCCCGGTAGCTTCGCCCACCGCCGCCAAAGACCCGGCCACCGTTCAGGCCGCCGCCCTGGCCAGCCGCAGAACCTTGCTGGTTGACCAGGCTCGCGGGGAGTTCGTCAAGAAACCGGGAAGGCAAGGTCGCTTCGGCCCGGCCGCCGAACAGCCGGCGGGTTCGGGCACTGGTCAGGTAGAGCCGCTTTCGGGCCCGGGTGATGCCGACGTAGCAGAGCCTCCGTTCCTCTTCCTCCTCCCCCTCGTCCAGCGCCCGCTGATGGGGGAAGATGCCGTCTTCGCAGCCGATAATGAAGACAGTGTCGTACTCGAGACCCTTGGCGTTGTGCATGGTCATGAGCGTGAGCAGATC
>JBGAOF010000205.1:0-3459 GCA_044221915.1 Solirubrobacterales bacterium | reverse complement strand
ATTGCAAGGAGTGAGCCTGATTGTGACCGTGGATGTGGGTATCACAGCCATTGCCGCGGCGACTCGTGCCCGGGAGCTTGGAATAGATGTCATAATTACCGATCATCACCAGCCCGCCGAGAATCATCAGGGAAAGAAAACCGGCAGCCAGACGCTCGTGCCAGCGCCCGAAAGAAGTCATCGCCGGCATCAGAATCAGCCCGACGAATGCGGCAAGGCTGACCAGCCCTGCGGCGCCGAAATACCAGATGTTGGTTGATACGGCTGTGACCATCGGCTCAATTTTTACGCAACTGGCCGGCCAGCAGGGCTGCGACCGCGAAAAACGCGAAGCAAAGCGCCCCCAGGGCCCAGCCTCCGAAGACGTCGCTCAGGTAGTGGACGTTGAGGTACACCCGGCTCAGACCCACCAGGACCGTGAGGGTGATTCCGGCGCTGACAAGGGCCGCCTTGCGGGCCATGTCCGGTTTCAGGCGAACGGCGGCGGTGATCGAAAGCCACGCATAGAAAACCGAATGTGCGGCGTGGCCGGAAGGGTAGGCGTAGCCGCGGACTTCAATCAGCCCATCCGGCGGTCGCGGGCGCGCGACCCAGTCCTTGATCCAGTCGACACCGGCGACGATCGCAAGCGACGCGAGCGATAGCACCGCAAATTCCGTCCAGCGACCGCTGAGCGCGAGGATCGCCGCTACGACAACTGTCAGCGGGAACAGAACCCTGGTCGAGCCCAACAGGGTTATGGCCTTGGCGATGCCGGTCAGCCAGCCGGTCTCGATCAGTCCGGTGAAGTCGATCGCCCGCAGGTCACCCGGCGTCGGGCCGGGATCATCGAGCAGGATCCCCACATAGGCGAAAAGCACAAACGATGAGACCGCGATGATCGCAAAAAGGGTCGTGACCTCGAGGCCGAAGGTCCCGCCAGGGGTGAACCGGTCCTGCAGCCATCGCAGCTGGGTTTCATAGCGCCGGGCGAGCCGGACCATCCAGCCGGTTGCCCGGTGCTCTCCCATCCAGCGGACCGTCTGCTGCCGGTTCCGTGGTTCCCGCAGGTATTTCCAGGCGAGGTAGGAGGCAACCGAAACGACGATGAAGGTGCCGATGATCAGGGCCGCCAGTCCCACATACTCAGCCGCGGCTTCGATGCTGCGGGCAAAGAAGTAGCCGGCGAGTACGTGGAGGGTGATCTGCAGGCCCGACCCGAGAATGCTGTACGGGGCAAAGGCGCCGTATTTCATGCCGGAGCTGCCTGCCACGAACGGGGAGAGGGCCCGGACCAGGCCGATAAACCGACCGATCAGGACCGTCTTGCCGCCGTGCTTGTCGAAGTAATCCTCGACCTGTTCGTAACGCTCACGGGAGATGCCGAATCTCGAACCGTGGTTGAGGATGAAATCCCGGCCCAGCCGGTGGCCGAGCCAGAAACTCGTTGTATCCCCCAGAAAGGCCATCAGCCAGCAGATCGCGATCAGCAGGAAGACGTTGATCACTCCCTGGCCGGCCACCGCGCCACCAATCAGCAGGGCCGTTTCACCGGGCACGACCAGACCGACGAAAGCGCCGGTCTCCAGGAAAGACAGCAGCCCCACGACGAGATAGGTCCACGGACCGAGGAAATTGGCGAAATCGTCCAGCAGTTGCTGCAGGTCGAATTCCGGGAAGAACTTCCGGTAGAGGATGAAGGCGACAAGCACGACGGCCGCCACCCCTGCCAGGGCCAGCCGCTTGCCGCGTCTCGTTTCAGGCACCTTGATCACCGGTCGTCCTCACCGGTCCCGCCCCGGGCGAGGATGGAGCCAGGGCCCATCTCTTTAGCGGCGGCCTCGGCCGATTCCTGGCCGGGGAAAAGCCCGAAAACGGTCGGGCCGGTCCCGGTCATTCCGGCGAAGTCCGCTCCGGCAGCCAGGAGCCGTTCCCGGACGGCACCGATTTCCGGCATCAGCCCGATCGCGGCGGGTTCGAGATCGTTGACCAGCAGGGCCGGGTAGGCCAGCGGCGAGACCCCGTTGGAGGCAACCGCCCAGAGGCGCGATGAAATTTCGTCGATCTCGTTCTGGCTGCGGCCCAGCTTCATCCGGTCCGCCTCGTCAAAGACCGCCCGGGTTGACAGCCCTTCGGGGACCGGCGAGAGAACAACCCAATGATCCTCCGGCTCTGGCAAGGAGGTGAGCTTCTGGCCGACGCCTTCGACAAGCAGAGCCTTCGGGTTCAATTGTGATGGCACATCGGCACCGAGCAGCAGGGCCAGGCCGGCGGGATCTTCCACCGCGCCGACCCCCAGCCGGAGAATCGCTGCCGCGTCCGCGCTGCCACCGCCGAGGCCGGCCTGGACGGGGATCCGCTTTTCGATCTCCACCTTCAGGTGGGGTGGCGACCAGCCCTCGGAGCGCATCATCCGGATCGCCTTGGTGACCAGGTTCTCGCCGGGGACGCCGGGGCAAATCACCTGGTCAACAAGGGCCTGCGGCCCTCCCCGCTCGACCCGGATCGTGTCATGAAGGGTCAGGGGCTCGAAGATCGAGGCCAGTTCATGGAGCCCGTCTTTGCGCCGGGGGCCCAGATAAAGGCAAAGATTCAGCTTGGCCGGGGCTTTCAGCTCAAGCGGAAGCCCGATCTCATCTTCAGCTGTCATCGCTAACCAGGCCGATCATTGCCGAAAGCTTTGCGAACTCGGGGGGAGAAAGCGCTTCGGCCCGGACCCCGGGATCCAGCCCTGCCTCGCGGAGCGCTCCGCGAACCCGCTCGAGACTGCCGGGACGCACCATGTCAACGGACCGTGCCATCGCCTTGCGGCGGTGGGCGAAACCGGCCCTGACGAGGTTACGGGTGGCAGCATCCGGGCCCGGCCCGGTGCGCCGGATTTCGATGATCGCCGAGTCAACCCGGGGCTGAGGCCGAAATACCGTGCGGCTGACCTTGCGGACCAATCGAACCTCACCGGTCAGCTGGATCAGGACCGACGGCACACCGTAGGTCTTGCTGCCTGGCCCCGCCCGCAGACGGTCACCGATCTCCTTCTGGACCATTACGTTCCAGCGCCGGATCGAAGGCAGGTCAGAAGCGGTCTGGAGGATGACCGGGGTGGCGACCGAGTAGGGCAGGTTGGCCACCATGAGGGTCGGGGCCGGCCGCAGCAGGCCGAAGTCGTAGCGAACCGCATCCGCCCAGACCAGGTTCACATCCGGCCGTTGCGCCAGCCGTGCGAGTCCCGGCTCCAGGCTGCGGTCGATCTCGATCACGTGAACCAGCGCCGCCACCTCGGCCAGACGTTCGGTCAGCACCCCCTCGCCGGCACCTACTTCAAGCACCACATCGTCGGCGGCGGGGGCCGCATCGCGGACAATCGCCGCCAGCAGGTTCGGGTCGGCCAGGAAATTCTGGCCGAGTCTCACCATCCGAAGAGCCGGGCCGCGTTGGCAGTCACCTGCTCTTCCAGAACCGGGCAGGTCACTGCGCGAACCC